>JAOAPT010000179.1 GCA_025463045.1 Candidatus Solibacter sp. | reverse complement strand
CCGCAAGGGGTCAGATCCAAGGTAAGAACCGTATGCAGTAGTTCCTGCAAGTACGGGTCTGTGCGGGGGGTGGCTGGTAACGGCCATCCCTACCGCGACGGTGGTCACGTGACCACCGCTCCCTGACGGTCGCGGCTCGGATTGGGGGCTCGGTTTGGTGGGCCGCAGGTCCATGGGACTCCCTAACCGTCGCGGCTCCGATTGGAGTGTGTTCTTCAACGGAGTGAGCAAACTGATTGTTCAGCGTTTTTGATTTGAGTGCGTTAACAAGCCGTCGCTCGCCGGGCTAAGTTGGTGCACATCATCACCTCCTCTGATCGCCCCTTCAGCGTTTTACACTTCTCACCTGACGGATCACCTTATACTCAAGGCAGACGTAGGAGGTGCTAATGCGACTAACGATTCTAGTTATGACACTGATGTCTGGAAGCTTACTAAGTCCGACGTTAACCGCGGGGGTAGTCACGGACCCCATAGGTGATTTCCTACCCACGCTGACGAGCCTTGCGCCACGCGCCGGGGACTTGGATGTTGTTAGTTCACAAGTGTCACTCATCGGGAATAACTTCCTATTCACAGCGACCCTGAATGCGCCAATCAATACCACTCCAGAGGCCTTTTATGTTTGGGGCCTAGACCGCGGCGCCGGCGCAACCACGGCCAACTTCACTTCGCTGGGTCTGCCGAACATCGTGTTCGATGCGGTGCTGATCGTGCAGAATGAAGGCACCGGCGTAGTCAACGATCTTACGGGAATCAACCCTCCGGCGTCCCTTGCCGCGGGCGCGGTGACAAGCTCGGGCAATACGATCCAGGCGCTGGTGCCGCTCTCATTCCTACCCTCCCGAGGGTTGTCTGCGGGTCAGTACAAGTGGAATTTGTGGCCGCGTTGGGGAGGTATCGCGTTCAGCGATGCGCAGATCTCCGATTTCGCGCCTAACGCCGTGGATGCCGCGGTGGACGTGGTCCCGGAACCCTCCACAGTCCTTCTTCTGTTCGCCGGGATCGCTGGAATGGCGATCGTCCGCTCTAAGTCGCACGCGCACTAAGTTCATAAGCCTGTAAGGACCATACCCACCATGCGTCAACCCACCATACGTGTGTCTCTACTCATTGCAACACCGGTATTGATCGCAATCACGATTTTCGCGGCAGCCTTCGGCGCCGAAAGCACCGACGGTCCCTGGCCGATGGCCGGCCGCGACATCGTGAACTCACGAAGTCAACCGCTCGAGCGGCGAATCAACCGATCGAACGCAAGCTCCCTTGCCACCAAGTGGATCTTTCGCACTGGGGGTGATGTCTCCGCGACTCCTACTGTGGGCGTCGATGCCGTCTATGTCCCGGACTGGGCCGGGAATCTATACGCGATTCGCAAAGACAACGGGCAGCAGCTCTGGGCGGCGCGCATCGCACAATACGATGGCGCCGCGAGCGCCATCTCGCGCGTGAGTCCGGCGATCCACGGCGGCGATATAATTATCGGCGATATAGGATCGAAGCAAGCGCACGATGGCGCGCGGGTGATCGCGGTCAATCGCCAGAATGGCGCGCTGCGATGGGTGACGCAGGTGGATAAGAATCCTGCGGCCGTCATCACGGGGTCGCCGGTGGTGGTGGGCGATGTGGTTCTGGTGGGCGTCTCGTCGAACGAAGAGGCGCAGGCCAACCAGGCGGGCTATGCCTGCTGTACTTTCCGGGGCAGTATGGTCGCGCTCGACGCCAATACCGGTAAGCTGATCTGGCAGACTTACACGATACCGGATAACGGCGGACGAACGGGCGGCTACAGCGGAGGCGCGATCTGGCAGCCGCCGGCCGTAGACACCGCGAGCGGGATCGTCTATGTCGGCACCGGCAACAACTACAGCGTTCCCGACGCCGTTCAGACTTGCCAGTCAAAAGCAGGGGTCGGTATCAGCACGCCATGTACCGATCCCGCCGATTACTTCGACTCGCTGCTCGCGCTTAACTTAAAGACGGGAGCTATCATCTGGTCCAGGCACTTACACGGCTATGACGTCTGGACCGTGGCCTGCGGCAGTAACAAGGACGGGGTGATTTGTCCGACGCCCGCCGGACCCGATTATGACCTGAGCGGCTCCGGTCCGAATCTGCTTTCGGGCCTGTTGGGCGTCGGGCAAAAAAGCGGCGTGCTCTGGGGTATCGATCCGCAGAATGGCGAGGTTCTGTGGAGCACGATCGTCGGACCTGGGAGTACGACGGGAGGCATCCAGTGGGGCACGGCCAGCGATGGCGACCGCATTTACGCCGCGATCGGCAACAACCTCCACAATGCGTATCGCCTGACGCCGCGTGGCGAGACGATCACCTGGGGATCCTGGAGCGCGATTAATCCGCGGACCGGCAAGATCATCTGGCAGACCGCGGATCCAACGCGCGGCGCGGTCGACCCGGGTGCGATGAGCGTCGCCAACGGAGTCGTCTTCGCCGGATCTTACTCGGGCATCATGTACGCGCTTGACGCTCACTCGGGCACCGTCTTGTGGAGCTTCGATAGCGGCGGGTCCGTGGTCGATGGCCCATCGATCGCCGATGGCGTCGTCTATTGGGGATCGGGATATGCGAATATCGCGCCGGGCAAGCCGAATAATCAGGTCTTCGCGTTCGCGCCTACCCGGTAAGAGGGCACGCGAAAGCATGCCCCCGCCGCTCTCGCGAACTGCTAACGATTGAGCGCGACGACTCCGGGAAGCGCGTCGCCCGCCAGGAATTCCAGCGAAGCGCCGCCGCCCGTCGACACGTGCGAGATCTTGTCGGTAACGCCCGCCGCCTTGATCGCCTTCTCGGAATCGCCGCCGCCGACCACGCTGGTGGCGCCCGATTCCGCTACCGCCTTGGCGACAGCGACCGTACCCTGGTCGAACGGCGGCTTCTCGAAGATCCCCATCGGACCGTTCCAGATTACCGTCTTTGCGCCGGCAATCACTTTGGAAAACGCCTCGACCGTCTTCGGCCCGATGTCGACCGCGATCTTGCCCTCGGGGATCGTCTCGACGACTTCGTACGGCGCGCCCGCCGCGATCTCGGAGACCACTACGTGATCGACGGGGAGCAGCAGTTTGTCGCCGAGCTCCGCCAACAGATTCTTCGCGAGCTCGACCTTGTCGTCTTCCACCAGCGATTTGCCGGTCGGCAGTCCCTGCGATTTCAGGAAGGTATATGCCATCGCCCCACCGATCATGATGCGGTCGACTACCTTGCCCAGATTGCGGATGACTTCGATCTTGTCGGAGACCTTGGCGCCGCCCAGGATCGCCACGCACGGGCGCGGCGGATTGGTGGTCGCCATCCCGAGATACTTCAGTTCCTTGTCCATCAACAGGCCGGCCGCAGCCTGCTTTACGAACTTCACCATGCCTTCGGTGGACGCGTGCGCGCGGTGCGCGGACCCGAACGCGTCATTAATGTAGATGTCGCACAGCGCGGCTAGCTTCTTTGAAAACTCGGGATCGTTCTTCTCTTCCTCGGCGTGGAAACGCAGGTTCTCGAGCAGCAGCACCTCGCCGGGCGCGGGCAGCATCGCTTCAACTTCAGGACCGACGCAATCGGGGGCCATCTTCACCGGGCGCTTCAGCAACTGCTCCAGCCGCGCAGCCACCGGCTTCAAGCTCATTTCCGCATTCGGCTTCCCTTTGGGACGCCCCAGGTGTGACGCCAGAATCACCGCCGCGCCCTGTTCCAACGCGTATTGAATCGTAGGCAGCGACGCCTTGATGCGTTTGTCGCTGGTGATTTCCATGACACCCTGATCGTTCTTTTGCAGCGGTACATTGAAATCCACACGGATGAAGACACGCTTCCCCTTCAAGTCGAGATCACGAATCGATAAATAGGACATATCAGGCTTGAGATTAACATGTGGAGCCTGTCTTATCGGTCAACCGGCCCCATCACGTAGACGGGAAGCCGTTCGTGGAAGCCAAACGTTCCGGTGGATTCGATCCGCACCGTTCGTTCACCGGCCTTGAACTCCAGCACGTGCCCGTCGAAACGCCCGGCGCGCGGCGGCGCTGGGCCTTCAAACACCGTGCGGCGCAAGGCCACGAGATACTTGCCTTCCCCGGGCAATCGCAACCATACGCCGACGCCCGAACCGCCGAACTCCGCGTCGCTTCGTAATTCGCCATCCACGTAGATTCTCGGATGCGAATTGCGAAAGGCGCTGGCAATGTGGCCGACCCACAGATCATGGATCCAATTGATGGTGTTCATGTGCAAGCGATTGATCCCTTCCCCGAGATTCTCCAATGCCCCGCCGCCGCTTTGCGCGGACGCGATCGCCAGCACGCCGAGCACTGCCGCCATCGCCAGACTCCACCGCAGCAGCCGCCCGAGATCGCGCCGGCCGCGCCGCTCGCCCCGCGGATAGTCCGCCAACACGCGCGCCCGCAAGGGTGTCGGAGTCGCCGGAGCTTTCCAGCGATTTAGCGCCTCGTCGAGTTCCTGATCGTTCATGGCAATCTCTCCTGATATTGCGAAAGCACTTCGCGCAGCGCCCCGCGTGCGCGCTGCAATCGCGACTTGACCGCGCCCACTTCGATGCCGACCACTGCCGCAATCTCGGCGAGCGGCATCTGTTCGTAGTGCGCCAGAATCAGCACTTCGCGCTGCGCGTCAGGCAGCCCGAGCACCGCGCGCGCTACCGAGTCTTCCATCTCGGCGCGTAGAGCCTGCGTCTCCGGCGACCGGCGGTCGGGAGGCGTGTTCACTTCGGCCGCCGCGTCCTCGCGCCTGCGGAATCGCTTCGCCGCCTGATTGCGCACCGCGCCGAGCAGGTAGGTGCGCAGCGGCGTCCGCTGCGCGTCGAAGCCGCACCCCGGGCGCAGCAAACCCATGAAGCATTCGTGCACGATATCCTCCGCGTCCGCCGCCAACCCGGTCAGCCGGTATGCGAATCGGAACATCGCCGCGTGATGCTCGTCATAGGCCCTTGTGAATTCCTCCAGCGAAATCATCGTCTGAACAGTATTACCACCGCGAGGCGAAAGGAATCGCAATAATGGTTACAGTGTCTTTTGCATCCTGGAAGCGCCTGCTGCGGCCCAAGCCCCTCATCCAACAGTTCGAAATCCGCGACCTGATCGCACGCGCGGTCGAATATCAGAAAGGGCTGCGCCGCGCCAAATCGGAACTCGCGCCGCCCGATCCCGGTTGGTATCCGTGGGACAGTTTCGGCACCGTCACGCTGCTCGACCGCATGCTCACCGGCCCGCGGCGCTACCTCGAACCGATGCTCGGCACGGACCCCGTACTCGATATCGGCTGCGGCGATGGCGACCTCTCGTTCTTTTTCGAATCGCTCGGCTATCGCGTCTGCGCGATCGATAACCCGCCGACGAATTTCAACCGGATGTCCGGCGTCGAAGCGCTCAAGACGGCCTTCAATTCGTCGGTACGTGTCGAGCCGATCGATCTCGATCGCAACTTTCAGATCCCGATCCGCCGCTCCGGGCTCGCGCTCTTCTTCGGCATTCTGTATCACCTGAAGAATCCCTATGGAGTGCTCGAATCGCTCGCCGCGCACTCGCGCTACTGCCTGTTGAGCACGGCGATCACGCGCTTCGCGCCCGACCAGAGCGGCGTCAATCACCTCAACGTCGCCTTCCTGGCTCCCGGCGACGGACTGCGCGGCGATGGCACCAACTATTGGATCTTCTCCGAGGCGGGACTTCGCACGCTGCTCGACCGCACCGGTTGGGAGATCTGCGATTGGATGGTCTCGGCGGCGGAAGATTCGGTGCTCTGGAATGCGCAGCGCGATGAGCGCGTGATCTGCCTGCTCCGCTCGCGCTCCTTCCCCGCCCTGCCCGCCACGCAACTGGTGGACGGCTGGCACGTGCTCGAGAACGGCGCGTGGCGATGGACGGAGCGCCGTTTTTCGCTGACGCTTGCGCAAGGCGATTGCCGCGTCGCACTACGCGTCACGGTGCCCGGGAACCTGGCGACGCCGCTCACCTTGACCGCGAGTGTGGCCGGCGAAACGATCGCGACCCACATGATCCCCGCGCCCGGCGATTACGAGTTCGCCCAGCACGCGCCGGCCGGCGACCAGGTGCTGCTCACCTTCGAAGTCGATGGCGCGCTCCCTCCCGATGCGGCGGATTCGCGCGAGCGCGCGCTGGTGGTTCGCGAGATCGAAATCGGCTGAAACGTTGCATCTATCGGCCCGGGGCGCTAGCTTGTACGTATGCCGACACAAAGCTTCAAGGATGCCGAGCGCGCGCAGCTCAGCATGCTGGCGGCGGTGGAGAAGAAGACGCTCATCTGGCTCGCCCGCCGCATGCCCGCTTGGATCAATTCGGACCACCTGACGCTGCTCGGCTTTATCGCGATGTTCGCCGCGGGATTGCTCTATTGGGCGGCGCGCTGGGATCGCCGGGCTCTCATCGGCGTAATCATCGCGCTGGCCGTCAACTGGTTCGGCGACAGCCTCGACGGCACGCTTGCGCGTGTACGCAATCACTTGCGGCCGCGTTACGGCTTTTATGTCGATCACATTTGCGACGCCATCGGCACCTTCTTCCTGCTCGGCGGCCTGGGACTCTCCGGCTACATGAGCCTCACGGTCGCGCTCTGCCTGCTGATCTGCTATTTTCTGCTTTCGATCGAGGTCTATCTCACCACCTACACGATCGGCACCTTCCATCTTTCGTTCTGGAGCTTCGGCCCCACCGAGCTGCGCCTGCTGCTTTGCATCGGCAACATCGCGCTCTTCTATCGTCCCGTGGTCGGCCTTTTCGGACACAAGTATTTGCTGTTCGACGTGGGCGGTGTGGTCGGTATCGCCGGAATGTCGATGATGCTCATCTGGTCCGCGGTGCGTCACACGCGCCAGCTCTATAACGCCGAGCGCCTGCCTTGACGCCGCTCGCAACCCGGTGGGTCAAATTCAGCGCCGTTGGTGTGCTCGGCATCGGCGTGCAGATGGGCTGCTTCGCCATCCTCGTCAGCGGACTGCACATCAACTATATGGTGGCCACCGCGATCGCCGTCGAAGCCGCCGTGCTGCACAATTTCGCGTGGCACGAGCGCTATACGTGGAAGGATCGCTCCCACGGCGGCACGCGCGCCCTGCTCTACCGGCTGGCGCGCTTCCATGCGGGCAATGGAGTGGTAAGCATCCTAGGGAATCTCGCGTTGATGCGCGTTTTCGTCGGCGGGCTCGGGATGAATCACTACTTGGCGAGCGGTGCTTCGATTGCGATCTGCTCGCTGCTCAATTTCGCGATCAGCGAATGGTTCGTGTTTCGCGGAAATTGAGCCAGCGGTAGCGTTCTTCGGTGACCACCGCTCCGATTGGCCCCGCGCCCCACCGAACGCGCTGACGGATCGAGATCTCATACCAGCCGCGACCGTTTAGGGAGTCCCATGGGCCTGAGGCCCACCAAAGGCAATGAAGAATCGAGCCCAATCGGAGCCGCGACCGTGAGGAAGCGGTGGTCGCCGAACAGGACCACCGCTCCCTTACGGTCGCGGCTCTGTTTGCGGTGGGTTCTTCAACGGAGCTCCCCTGAAAATGACGCACGTTGTTGTGGCCGCGATCGGGGCCATGAAATGAAGGACTCCGTTGAAGAACACCGCCAATCGGAGCTGCGACCGTCAGGCAGCGCCGAGGCCCGTCATACGCTCGACCCTCGGTCGCCGAACCCAATCCGAGCCGCGACCGTGACTCGCGCTTTGGCGAGCAAGGGAGCGGTGGTCACGCCGAAGAGGGCCGCCGATTGCGCAACTCCGCTGGAACTCAATGCTTTCTTCGCCTCTGGCGGGACTCCCTAACTAACGCAGGGAGCCCTCGCTAGTCCTTCCGCAGCGGAGTCTTCGATGGAGTCGCCGGCTTCGCCCCGCCCTTATGGAAGGGATTCACTTTTCCAAGCGCGCGCACCAGCCTGCTGCCCACGGTGGACGCCTTCGGTGGCGCTGCCTCCTCCGCGGAATGCGCGTCCGGATCCGGAGGCGGCGCTACCGACGTCTCATCCGCGGCCTTAGCGCTCTCGACCACCGGAGCTTCAGGCGCCGTGGCCACCTCGCGCGAAGGCTCCGGCTTCACCACCGCAGCCGCCACTGGCGCCGGCGCCGGATCTCCGCCGGTAATCCGAATTCCGAAGTTTGGCTGTGCGCTCGCCCGTCGCGCCGACTTCGCCGTTTGCGTGCGAGGAGGAGTCGCCTCCACCGGCTTCACCACCTCCGCGGGCGGCGGCGCCGTCGGCTCGACAGTCGCCAAAGGCAGCGGCGTCGGCCGGGGAGCGGGCATCGCAGCCGGTGGAATCGCCGGCGCATGCACCGGCTTGGCCTGCGGCATCAGCCGCACGAAACCGGCCACGAGAGCCACCGGCACCAGCACCATCGCCACCGCGGCGCGCGACGGATGAAAATCGCGCAGCCACCCTACCGGCGTCATCTTCACGTCGGCGGCTCGCGCGGGAGTCTCCAACACGATCGCATGCCGGGGCGGCGCCACCGCATCCTGCAGCGCCAGACGAAATTCGTCCGCCGATTGGAAACGCATCGCCGGATCCTTCGCCACCGCCTTCGCCACAATCGCGTCGAGCGCCACCGGGATCGCCGCATTCCGCGTGCTCGGCGGTACGGGAACCGCCTCCACATGGGCGCGCATCACTGAAAATGCACCCTCGACGTCGAACAACTTCGTGCCGGTCAGCATCTCGTGGAACACGGCACCTGTCGCATAGATATCGGTGCGCGCATCCATCGGACCGATCGCTTTGACCTGCTCCGGCGACATGTACCACGGTGAGCCTATCGGAACCCCGGTCGCCGAGAGTCGCAGGTCGGTCTCGCCCCGCGCCAGCCCGAAATCCATCAGCTTGAGCACGCCGTCGGGCGTCACGATCATGTTCGCCGGCGCCACATCGCGATGTATCACCCCTGCCTCGTGCGCGTAGGCCAGCGCGCGCAGCACCTGGTACGTGTAGTCCACCGCCGTCGCGATCGGCAGCGCACCGGCCTGCAGTTTGGTCTGCAGCGATTCGCCTTCCACGAACTCCATCACCAGCCCGATACAGCTGCTCTCACGCACCGCGTTGTAAAGCGCCACGATGTTCGGATGGTGAAGCCGCGCCTGCACCTGGATTTCGCGCTCGAAGCGCTGCACCTGCTCCGGGTCGCTGCTCGAAGCCGGCGGCAGCAGTTTCATCGCTTCGATTCTCTTGGTGATGACGTGCTCGATCTTGAAGACCTCGCCCATCCCGCCGGAACCGGCTGCCTCGATTACGCGATAATCGCCCACAACATCACCAACTCGAATCGGTTTCATATTCAGCTCATCGACACGCCGAGAAGTCCGAGCAGCCATCGTGCCCGCGGCCGGTGCGTCGGACCTTTCGTTTGAAATTCCGCCTCTGCCGTCTGTGGAATCGCCGGCGGCGGCGGCGAGGGCTGCGGCAGCACCAGCACCGGCCCGGTCAGTCCCGCCAGCGCGCGGCGGAACTCACGCGCACTCGCAAAGCGCTCCGCCGGTTGCTTGCTGAGCGCCGTGAGCACGATGTGCTCCAGCTCCGGCGCGATCCCGGGATTGAACGCGCTCGGCCGCGTCGGCTGCGTATCCACCTGCGCCACCATAATTTCGAAATCGTTCGCGCCATCGAACGGCACCCTGCCCGTCAGTCCCTGAAACAGCAGCACGCCAACCGAATAAAGATCCGCCCGGAAATCCAGCGGACCCGTTCCCATGACCTGTTCGGGCGACATGTACCGCGCGTCGCCCACCACCGCGCCGGGTTGTGTCAGCGCGACATCCGTCACCGGTTTCGCCAGGCCGAAGCCCCCCAGTTTGACTTCGCCGTGAGGCGTCACCGTGACATGTTCGGCCGTGATTCCGCGATGGAGAATGCCCATCCCGTGCGCTTCTTCCAGTCCGGCGAGCACTCCGCTGATGATGCGGATCGTCTCCGCCGAAGTGAGCCTGCCATGCCGGCAGAGTTCCGCAAGGGTCGTGCCTTCGACAAACTCCGCCGTCATCACCAGCCGGCCCTCGATTTCCAGCACGTCGTGGAACGCAACGATATTGGGATGCGAAAGGCGGGTGTGGACGTTGATCTCGCGTAGGAATCGGTGCAGCGATTCCGGGTCGCTATACGACGCGCCCGGCAGCGCACGCAGCGATTCGAACTCGCCCGTGGTCCGGTTCCGTACTTTGTATGTAACTCCCGCTTTCGGTTTATCGATGATACCGAGGAACTCGAAGTTACCCTCGATTTCACTGAGGTCGATCATGCGCTGGGTTTCCCGTCCAAGGCGATTCTAGGGGTCGTCGGTGTACGCAGTCAATTACCCATTACTAGAACGCCCAGAACCTAACTGAAGTTAATAACCCCAACGGTGAAAGCCCGACTTACGACGGAGTGTCATGAGTCTGCACGACTTGCGATACCGTTGCGTTTTTCTTCCAGGCGTCCCGGCGCGCCGCGCTTGAGCGCACTTACTGATCGCAAAGTCCAGTTTTCAAATTATCCGGGTTGTTTCGTACGTCAGGCCCAAGCTCGACCGCTGCCATTCCAGGAAAGCGCTC
>JAOAPT010000146.1 GCA_025463045.1 Candidatus Solibacter sp. | reverse complement strand
CGCAACGGCACTGACGGTCGTAATGCCGAAGGTGCGGAGTTTGGCGGGAGTGAGCGCGCCCAATGCTTCCGTCTCCATCTGCGCGGCCTCGACGTAAAGCTCCAGCGCGCGCTCGGGCGCCTTCTGGGCCGTGGCATGCGCCTCGGCGGCCAAGTGCTCGCTCTTCTGATGGAGATCGGCCCAGCTCATTTCACATGCTCAATCAGGATGGTCAGCACTTCAAATCCAATGACGCCTGCCAGGGCGGGGAGATTGCTGTTTCCTTCGCGCGCCTGCTGCACCTTTCGTTGCAGAAGCCGCTGCACTGCAGTCTTGTTCCCTCTATCGGTGCCGGAGACCTCCAGCCGCAGGCAATCCTCGAGATCGTCCAGCCCCTTGCCCACGGGAGCGACATAATAGTCCGCCCCAGTACTGGTTTCCGCCCTTCTGACGGCAAATAGCCCCTCCGACAATTCGACGGCCGCAATGATACATGCGTAAGCACCGGCTTCTGTCGTATCTATGTCGTTGTTGAGCGCGCCGCGCGTGCGATCATCGGCCCTCTCCCATTGCACTTTCGCGTGAATCTCGGCGGTCGAATTCTGTATGCCGATAGGTATGGGTGACTGATGATGCCGATCAAGGCATACGCGGGCGGCGGCCACATAGCCGTCCGCTATCGGTTCAATCAGACCGTAATGGCGGTCCGCCATCTGGGCGAGCGGAAGTAGTGGTAATTCTTGCATGGGATGTAAACGCACGATTATATACCGCAGCATGAGCGCTGTGTTCTGTTTTGATTGAGTGCCACAAGCAACTGCCGCACCCTCTCCCGTGTAACGATACCCGCCGGTCCCTCCCTGGTCGTATGCTCGGCCCATTTCGTGACCTGCTACAGGCGGATTTACGCTCGGTCGGATTTCCTAGGACCGCGACGGTGAGGTTCAAGAGTGGGCGCGGCGCAAGCGCTGACCGCGTCGCACCCTGCGGAACGCTGCTGAGCGCTTCTCTGGCACGGCCTGGAATACGCACATCCCGGAGTAGTTTCCGGTAACCCCGTCTATCGTCCACCAGCCTCACGTTGCAACTTTCTGTTTGTTGACGATCCACTCGGAATCCCGTTCACGCCGCACGGTAACTGCGTGTATCGATGCAGCACTTCTGTGATAGTGTAGACCGATGCTTCTGCGATTGTTACGTTCGGTTACAATACTGCTACTCGCCGTATCGATTGTTCTCGCCTTCGCCCAATCGGGGCCGGACGCGCAGGCGGAACAGGAAGTTCGGGATATGGAGCGACAATGGCGCCAGGCGTGGCTCGCTGGAGATGCCGGAGCCCTGGACCGCATTCATGCCGACGATTACACTGCCATCCCCAACATCGGCACCGTATCGAGTAAAGCAGAGGTCATGGCCGACGTTCGACGAGGAGTCTTCCGGTATTCGCGAATGGAACACTCCGAAATGACTGTGCGGATCTACGGCAACACAGGCGTGGTGGTAGGGCGGACAGTCAACGAGGGACGCAGGGGAGAACGAGACGTCAGCGGAGATTTTCGGTACACGCGCATTTATGTGAAGCGAAACGGACGCTGGCAGGCAGTCTTGGCCCAGTACACTCGAATCCCCGCGTCCGGTAAATAGAACGTTTGCTGACCGGCAACCGTCCGCACTTGCAGCCGGTTGAGGACAAAGCGTGGAATGACGCGCCAACCGGGACGTGAAGGTATGAAACAAGGCCGCCGCACCCTGTCTCGGCGCCAGTGGATGTAGAGTGGGGTTTAGCGGAAACTGGCCATTCGACCTTGGGAGGCAAGTCGCCGTCTGCTGAATCCGCGCGGATCCGCGAGCACTGGAATCCCGACGTGACGGATCGTTACCGAACTCATGACCAGATCAAGGCGGCCACGGATCCCTGGCGCACCTGATTAAGCAGAATGATGACGGTGCTCGCGAATTTTCCCGCTCCGGTTCCCGATTCGTTCGACGCCGTCGATAAGCTCCGCGGAATACTGCCGATCTAGTCTTCGCCCCTATGCGAAAATTGGAGCTTCATGACTGAGCCACAGATTCTATCCACCACGGCCACCGCGGAGATCCTTGCCGACAAGATTCGCACCAAGCGCGCCCGCGTAGGCATCGTTGGACTGGGGTACGTGGGCCTTCCCCTGGCCGTCGAATTCGCCAAGGCCGGATTCACCGTCACCGGCATCGATATCAGCGAAGAGAAGGCGCGCCGCGTGAACGCGGGCGATTCCTACATCGGCGATATCCCGAGCTCCGTCCTGGCGCCGCTGGTGGAATCCGGAAAACTCCGCGCGACCACCGATTTTTCCGCGGTGCTCGAACTCGACACCATCAACATCTGCGTCCCGACCCCGCTGCGCAAAACTAAAGATCCGGACATGAGCTTCATCGTGTCCTCCTGCCAGGAGATCGCGCGCCATTTCCACGCGGGCATGCTCGTCATCCTGGAATCCACCACTTACCCGGGAACGACCGATGAAGTGGTGCTGCCGATGCTGACCAAGTCCGGACTGGTCGCCGGGGAGGATTTCTACATCTGTTTTTCACCGGAGCGCGTCGACCCGGGCAATCCGAAATACCAGACTTCCAACATTCCTAAAGTGGTGGGCGGCTGCACGCCGGCCTGCACGGAAATGGGGCGGCTGTTCTACGCGCAGGCGCTGGAATATGTGGTCCCGGTGAGTTCCACGCAGGTGGCGGAGATGGTCAAGCTGCTGGAAAATACCTTCCGCATGATCAATATCGGGCTGGTCAACGAAATCGCCATGATGTGCGACCGGATGGGCATCAACGTCTGGGAAGTGATCGACGCGGCGGCGACCAAACCCTTCGGCTTCATGCCGTTCTACCCGGGACCGGGCCTCGGCGGACACTGCATCCCAATTGATCCGTTCTACCTTTCCTGGAAGACCAAGCAGGCGGGCATCGAGGCGCGGTTCATCGAACTTGCCGGCTACATCAACGGACAGATGCCGCACTTCGTCGTCGACAAAATCCAGAACGCGCTCAACGATGCGGCCAAGCCGGTCAACGGCTCGAAGATCCACATCATGGGCGTCGCCTACAAACGCGATATCGATGATGTCCGCGAGTCTCCCGCGCTCGATGTGATGATGCTGCTGCAGCGCAAGGGCGCGACCGTGACGTACAGTGATCCGCACGTGCCGTCGATCAAACTCGAGGGCCTCGAATTGCAGTCGACGCCGGAATCGGCCGCCGGAGACGCGGACTGTGTGGTCATCATCACCGACCATGCTGCGTTCGACTATCCGGGACTCGTGGAACGCGCCAAGCTGATCGTCGATACGCGGAATGCGCTCAAGAAGGTGAGTTCCGCCAAGATTGTCCGCCTGTAGATTTACACCGTAGCTCAAAAGATACACCTGAGTCCGGTTGACAACGGCCGGAAAACTCCGCAAGCTATATCCAGCGAGGTGTCTATGCAGCCGGTCTGGAAAGCAACGCTTTCAGTGGCAGTTCTCACTCTGGGGTCGATTCCGGCCCTTGCGCAGCCGATCATCTCCGCGAAGTCCGGCGTAGTTGCCTACGTCATGGGCAAAGTCACGGTGGATGGCAAGGTAGTGGAGCCGTCGGAGACCAAGCTGACGGAGATCAAGGAGAACGCTGTTCTGCGTACTGAGGAAGGGCGCGCGGAAGTCCTGTTGACCTTGGGCACAATCCTGCGGAGCGGTGAAAACGCCAGCTTCAAGATGCTCACCAACCGCCTGATCGATACCCGGCTGGAACTGCTCGGCGGTTCGCACATCGTGGAAGTTGCCGAGATCCAGAAGGACAACAACCTCACCATCGTCGCCAAGGAAGCCACGGTCACGATCAGCAAGAAGGGCCTCTACCGCTTCGATGTGGACGGGTCGCAGATCAAGGTCTACGACGGCTCGCTTGGCGTGCAGTTGGCCGGACAGAATGTGCTGGTGGGCAGCGGCAAATCGATCGGGATGTCGGGAACTTCGGCGTCGGTCGGCAAGTTCGATAAGGATGATACCGATTCGCTGGATCACTGGGCGAAGCGCCGCGCGGAACGGATCGCGATGGCGAACGCCTCCTCCGCCAAGCAGGTTCACGATTATGGTTGCGGCAACAGCTACCAGGGCGGCTTCGCGGCGGTCAACAACCCCACAATGGGCAGCCCGTGCTCCAACCCTTGCGCGACCTGGCGCTACAACCCCTGGTACGGTTTGGTCACCTACATCCCTTGCGGCAACAACATCTATAGCCCCTACGGCTTTCGGTATTGGAGCCCCTATAATGTGATGCGCGCGTATTACGTGCCGCCCGCTCCGGTGTACAACAATGGCGGCGGCGGATTCGGTGGCGGAAACAGCGCGGCCTACAGCGGGATGTCGCAGACCTCGGCGGGATACTCCGGCGCGATGTCGAGCAGCGCTTCGAGCGTCTCGGCCGCACCGGCCGCAGCGGCGAACTCCGGGTCGACCGGATCGTCTTCCGCAGGTGCCGCGTCGGGCGGCCACGGTTCCGCCGGCGGCCACGGAAAATAGGCAATCCGCTCACCGCATTCATCCGAGCCGCGCGCGTAAGCAAGCGGTGGTCGCGTGACCACCGCTCGTAACCGTCGCGGCCGCGTGATCAACAGGCGATGGCCGATCTGGAAGCGGTAGTCGCGTGACCACCGCTCGTAACCGGCGCGGCTCCGATTGACAGCTTGGGACTTGGGAAATGGCTGGTATCCAGCCATTCTTGGAAATTTATATTGAAAACACAGCTCTTAGCTGAATCCACGTGGCCAGACTCCAGCCATTAGCCGATGTGGCGGACGAGGCGGTAACGTCGCGAGGCGCGGATTCCAATCAACTCAGCGACCTCTTCCAGAAGGTTCGGAAGATTTTCGGTATAGATCGACAGCTCGTGGCGTCCGCGCGCGGGACGGCCTTTGCGGGACGGCTCGTAGGAGGTGACTTGCGCCGTGGCGGGCCTATAATTCTTCACCTTGGCGTAGGCCAGAATGTTCAAGGGAACGTTGGTATCGCTCAGGACGAGCTCATACCGTCCTTCGTCCAATTTGGACAGGGCCTCAGCGGGTGAGGCGGCGACATCTACCGCATAACCGCCCGCCTGAAGAATCGTTTGCAGAGCCAATCTGGGGGCAAGATCTCCGTGTACCAGGAGCACTCGGGCCAAATCCAACGCCCTGCTCGTCGGACTGCTGCCGCGGGGTAGGCTGGATACCTTCTGCATGACAAATCTAGTTCCACTCTACTCGAAATAGCTTGATTTCGAGCCTTTTTTTTCAGTCGATTCCGATGATCCGGTAATCAAGAAACGTATGTACCCGTACCCAAAAATCGGGTCTTATCTCCATATCAAGATAGCGGTGATATACTCACAGCCGGAAGCCTTCGTTTATGAACTCCTCCGGTACCCACCTGTGGCTGGTGCTGTGGAAGGCGTACGAGTCGCTCCACGCACACGCCATCCGTCACATTCAGTCTCTCGGGCTGGGATTCTCAGATTTCGCTGTCCTCGAGGTGCTCCTTCATAAAGGACCCACGCCGGTGAACACGATCGGCGAACTCGTACACCTCACCAGTGGCTCAATCACGGTCGCGGTCGACCGCATGGAGGCGAAGGGCTTGGTACAGCGCTGCAATCACCCGAGCGACCGCCGCGCGCGTGTCGTCCACCTGACCCCGACCGGGGAAACCCTGATCCGCTGCGCGTTTACCGCGCATGAAACGGCGATGGAACTGGCCACCGCCGGACTGACCCCCGCCGAGCAAGTGCAAGCGGTCGCGCTCCTAAAGAAGCTGGGACTTCACGCGCGCGCCGAGCTAGACCGTAAGCCGCTTGCGGGCGTCCACCAGAATCCAGAGTAGCGCCGACGCCACGTATAGCACCCCCATGATCACCAGCGGCGCCTGCCAGTTGGCGAAA
Organism: Candidatus Solibacter sp.; assembly: GCA_025463045.1. Lineage (GTDB taxonomy): Bacteria > Acidobacteriota > Terriglobia > Bryobacterales > Bryobacteraceae > Solibacter. The sequence goes on along the minus strand of JAOAPT010000146.1, from coordinate 13,285 downwards.
TGCATGACGATCCAGCCGGTCACAACCGGGCTGATGATCGACGCGATCTGTCCGGTGGTATTCATCGTGGCGCTGAGCACGGCGGTGTGCTGGCCGCCGATATCCATGCACGCCGCCCAGGTGGCGCTCAACGGGAACATCGAGGCAGCTACCGCGATCGCGATCAGCGTCGCCGCGAAGACCGGCGAAGCGCTGAAGACCGACGCGAACATCGCCAGGCCGGCGACCGCGTAACCGGCGCCGGACACGGCGGAGCGTCCCCATCGCAGGCCGAAGCGGCGCGTCATGTAGTCCGTGACGGCGCCGCCCGAAAGATCGGCGACGACGCTCAACAGCATCGGCAGACCGGAGAAAATACTGAGCGTCTGCTTTTCGAAATGGCGCTGCTCGGAAAGATAGGTGGGCAGCCACGTCATCACGAAATACGAGCCGTAGCAGTTGCTGAAGTACGCCAGGCAGAGGAACCAGACGTTGGGCGAGGTCGCGAGCGCCCGCCACATTCCGCCGCTGCCGTGTTTGTGGATCGCGATGCGGCGTTCGGCTTCGATCAGTTCCGCCTCGGCCGCATTCACGCCCGGATGCTCGCGCGGTTCGTCACGGAACCAGCGATACCAGCCGGCCGCCCAAACGAACCCAACGACGCCGCAGGTGGCGAAGATCGCGCGCCACGACAGGAACGGCAGCAGGGCCGCGATCAGAAGCGGCGTCAGCCCGCCCGAGAGATGCGCGGCGGCGAAGAAGAAGCCCTGTGCGCGGCCGCGCTCGCGCGTCGGAATCCAGCGGGAAAACGCGAGCGCCGCGTTGGGCCACGCTCCGGCCTCGCCCGCGCCGAACAGGAAGCGGATGATGAGCAGGCTGGTGTAGTTCCAGGCCAATCCAGTGGCGATCGTGAAGCAGGACCACCAGGTCACGATCCGCGTGAGGATGCGGCGCGCGCCGATCCGCTCGCCCCACCAGGCCGTCAGGATTTCGAACCCCGCATAGGCGATCGCGAAGGCGCTGAAGACGAAGCTCATCTGCAGTTTGTCGAGCTTCAAATCGCGCGCGATGTCGGGCGCCAGGATGGAAATGCAGACCCGGTCAAGATAGGTCACGGCAGCCAGCAGCATCAGAAGCCCGGCGGCGCGATAGCGCGTGCGCGTAGGTTGCATCGGAGCAACCAGCATCGCTGGTTTCACTTGTTTACACAAGGGGTTTCATTTGTTTGCACAAGTGGCGTTTTGCTACCGTGGGACTGTGAACCCGGCCGACCTCGCCCACGCGGACGCCCTTCCGCTGCATTCTCGCACTCCTGCCGCTTGGGCGCGCGCTGTTTTGGCCGACCCCATCGCCCTGTTGATCGACCACGCTTTCCTCGAAAAAAAGGCTGCCGCGAACGCGATGGAACTCCTCACGCGCTGGCCGAACGACGGCGTTGACGGGTGGGTCGAAACGATGACCTCGGTGGCGCGCGACGAAACCGCGCACCTCGCGCAAGTGACCCGCATCCTGATGAACCGCGGCGGGAAACTCGACCGTATCCACAAAAATCCCTACGCCAACTCACTGCGGTTGCTGGTGCGGAAGGGCGATCCGGCGGAGATTCTGGACCGCCTGCTGGTCTCCGCGCTGATCGAGGTCCGCTCCTGCGAGCGCTTCGCCGTCCTGGCCGCGGAATCGACCGACACGGAACTCGCCGCCTTTTATCGCGGCCTCTACCTTTCGGAGTTCGGGCACTATAAGGTCTTCCTTGCCCTGGCGCGCAAGATTTCGAAGCCTGCCGCGATGGAAGCGCGCTGGCAGGAGATGCTGGCCGCCGAGGCACGCATTCTTGCCGGGCAGGCAGCCGGTCCGCGGATCCATTCGGGATTTCTTACGTGACACCTTACCGCGTCTTACTCTACCCCTGAGCATGGATCGTGATAGGGTCACTCTGATGAACCCTTACGCGAAGTACCTCGGAGATCGCGACCCGCTGAGCGTGATCGCCGCCACGGCGCAGGAACTCACCAGATTGACCGGAGGGATGAGCGCCGGGGCCGTCAACCGCGAACCCGCGCCCGGGAAGTGGAGCGTCCGCCAAGTGATCTGCCATCTGGCCGATACTGAAATGACCTTCGCCTTCCGCCTGCGGCAGGCCCTGGCAGAGCCTCACCACGTGATTCAGCCTTTCGATCAGGATCGTTGGGCCGAGCGGTACGGCGCCTACGACCTGCCCTCCGCGCTCGAATTGTTCACTGTGGTGCGGCGGTGGAACATCCTTCTGTTGTCGTCAGTTACACCTCAAGACTTCGAGCGTCCCGTGAGCCACCCGGAGCGCGGTGCGATGACGTTCCGGACGTTGGTAGAGACGATGGCGGGGCACGACTTAAATCACTTGGGACAGATCAAGCCGCTGCCGTAGGACCTACACTCGCACGACGCGATCGAGCTCAAGGAATTCCTTGATGTGGGGGTGCTCGGCCTTGTGGAGTTCGGAGACGGGACCGAAGTAGATGACGCCGCCGTCATAGAGGAAGACCACACGGTCGGCCACTTTATACATCAGGTCGAGATCGTGAGTCACTACGACGCTCGTCAGTTTGAGCTGTTTCTTCAAGCGAAGCATGAGGTCGCCGAGGTGGTCGCTCATGATCGGGTCGACCATCGTGGTGGGCTCGTCGTAGAGGATGCATTGCGGCTGGGCGGCCAGCGCGCGGGCGATGGCGACGGCTCGTTTGTAGCCCGTGGACAGGTCGGACGGGTAGGCGTCGCGGGCCGCCGCGATGTCAACCATCTGGAGCAGGCCGTTGACCACGTCCTCCTTATTCTTCTCGTCGTAATCCTCGCGAAGTTCGAGCGAGAAGAGCACGTTCTCGGCGACCGTCAGGGAGTCGAAGAGCGCGCCGGATTGGAAGACCATCGTCACCTTGCGGCGGATGCGGCGCAACTCGTTCTCATCGAAATCGGTGATGTCCTCGTGGGCCACGATGACCCGGCCGCTGTCCGGCTTGAGGAAGCCCATGATGTGTCCCAGGGTGACCGATTTGCCCACGCCGCTGCGCCCGATAATCGCCACCGTTTCTCCGGGGTCGACATTAAAATTGCTGTCGACTAAAATCGGATGGTCGAACGTCTTATAGACGTGCCGAAACTCGATGTAATGCGGATAGGGGTCACTCTGCGGCATATCCGGACCAATCCTCTGGAGTGTTAACGTTTTGAAAAATCGCCACTTCCGTGACATCGAACCGGGCAACCGGGATGCCTTCCATAGCTGCCGTGACTTTGCGAATGCCGCGCGCGAAGGCCGCCTCGAGGTCCGCCAGGGCGCGGCGGTGGTAGACGGCACAAAGGGGTTCGGGCCGGCCGTCGACTCCGTACGGCAGAACGATCGCGGCGCTGGTGCGGGCCGTTTCGGCGAGCAGACGTTCGAGGAACCCGGCGGAAAGCTCCGGCATATCGCAGGCGACAATCAGATTCCAATCGGCGGAAGTGTGGTGCAGCGCAGTCAGGATTCCACCCAAAGGACCTTCGGACGGGTAGCGGTCGGGGATGCCGTCGAGTTCGGCGTGGCCTACGAACGTGACGCTGCCGGCGGCCTGGCGAACCTGACTAGCGACCACTTCCGCCAGTTCCACGCCGCGGAACGGGAGCCGGGCCTTGTCGCGGCCCATACGGGAACTGCGCCCCCCTGCCAGCACATATCCCGAGCAAGTCACCTGAAAATGATAACATTAGGTTTGCTTCCAGGCCCTTATACAGTCACACCCTTGGTGTCGAAGGCACCGGAGTCCAGGAAAAGGGAAAACATTCTGCGAGAGTTTTGTTTTAAACTGGTACTTAGTACTTTATGCGCCGGGGCTGTTTTCGCTGCCGGCAACGATCGGCCGCAGCACTTAACCAGTGTCGTGCGCTCCGATCAACGTACCGGAAAACTGGTCAGAAGCATGATCGTGAGCCCCAGGGCCGTCGCCGAACAGCACATTGCCGAGACAGTCGTGCCCGAGCACGTCGTCGGGACGGACGCACCTTCGCCCGCGCCGGAGCAGACCGCCTATCCCACAGGCATCGCCGAGGCAGTCGAGCGGATCGCCGCCGAGCATTCGCTGCCTGCGCAGTTGATCCATTCCGTGATTAAAGTCGAGAGCAACTACAATCCGCACGCTCTTTCCAACAAGGGCGCACAGGGCTTGATGCAGTTGATTCCTTCGACCGCCCGCCGGTTCGGCGTGAGCGACGCTTTCAATCCCATCCAGAATATTCAGGGCGGCGCTAAATACCTGCGCTACCTGTTGGACATGTTCGATGGCAGCTATCCCCTGGCGCTGGCCGCGTACAACGCCGGCGAAGCGGCGGTGACACGCTACGGTGGAATTCCGCCGTATGCGGAAACGCAGAATTACGTAGTGCTGGTTCGGAAGCAGTTGGAGCAGGCCAGGAAGGACGCCGCGGCCAAGCAAGCGGCGAAGCCTGCGCCGGTGGTCGAGGCGAAGCAGACGGGTCCGGCGCATGTCGTTGAGGAAGTGCAAGCCGACGGTTCCGTGCGCTACGTTTCGAGATAAGCGAGGTCTATGAAGCAAGTCGCCGCGCTCGCAATTTCAGTTTCGATGTTGTTGGCGCAGAGCGACCGCGCTCCTTTGCATTCGGTCACGGCTGTCCGCAACTGGTCTCTTTCCGACGTCACGCGGATCGCGATAGAGGTTTCGGGCGATTTCCATTTCAAGACCGACCGGCTGCACAATCCCGAGCGTATCTACTTCGACATTCTGAATTCGCGACCCCGCATCGACGCACGTCGGATCTGGTCGCGCGAGATCAACGACCGCCTGGTGCAGCGCGTGCGCGCGGCCGAAACCAATCCCGGGACGACGCGCATCGTCATCGATCTGGCCGGCGCGGTCGAGGTCACGACCTCGCAGCTTTCGAACCCCTCGCGGCTGATCGTCGAGGTGCGTGCCGGTGGCGGTCCGACGATTCCTACCGAGGGACTGCCGGAAATGCGGCCCCTCGTGCCGGTTCGCACCGACCCGCCGATCAAGGCCGAGATTCCCAAAATCGAGCCGCCTCCCGTGATGAAGCCGCCCGTGAAAACTGCGGCGCGGGCCGATGTGAAACCCGATGTGAAATCCGAAGTGAAGCTTGATCCGCCCGTGCAGCCGATCTCAGCGGAACTTCCGATCGAGCGGCCGTCTGTGCCGGTACCACTCCCGGTACAACTCCCGGTACAACTTCGCGAAGTTCCAAGGCCGGCTGTGGTGAAGGCCGACCCCCCCGTGCCCGCCCCGCCGGCGACATCTGCCGAATTCGGCAAGGCGGCGCGCCATACGGCAAGCGGCGGAAGTTCGCTGACGCGCGCGCTGGGGCTCAAGATTACGCGTGTGGTGATCGATGCCGGACACGGCGGGCACGATCAGGGAACGCAGGGTCCGCACGGCTTGATCGAAAAGGAACTGGTGCTCGACGTCGCTCTGCGCGTCGGCAAACTGATCGAAGAGCGGATGAACGCCGAGGTGATCTACACGCGCTCCGACGATACGTTCGTACCGCTTGAAGGCCGCACGGCGATCGCCAACGACAAGAAGGCCGATCTCTTCCTCTCGATTCACGCCAACTCGTCGCCGTATCCACGGATCTCGGGCGTCGAGACGTTTTACCTGAACTTCACGGATTCGAAGGACGCGCTCGACGTCGCTTCGCGTGAGAATGCGAGCTCGCAGAAATCGATCTTCGAACTGCAGGACATCATTCACAAGATCACGCTTCATGAGAAGCTCGACGAATCGCGCGAGTTCGCCGGACGGATGCAGGCGTCGCTGTTCAGCCTCTCTTCGCGCAATGTGGCGGGGCAGAAGAATCGCGGCGTGAAGAAGGCGCCGTTCGTGGTGCTGATCGGCGCGAACATGCCGAGCGTTCTCGCCGAGATCGGCTTCGTCAGCAATCCGCGCGAAGAGGTGCTGCTCAAGAAGAGCGATTACCGCCAGAAGCTTGCCGACGCACTTTACCGCGGCGTTTCGAAATACGCCGAGGGCCTCAGCCATTTCCAGATGGCGCAAAACTAGACTCGCATGCGCGTGCTTGCCTTCCGCCACGTGCCGTTCGAGGGTCTCGGCCGGCTCGAGGCAACGCTACGCGCGCGCGGGGTGGAGATCCAGTACGTCGACGGCTGGCAGCCGGGCGCGGAGATCCCGGATGCGGCTGATTACTCGGCGCTGATTTTCCTCGGCGGTCCGATGTCGGTCAACGACGATCTGCCATACCTGCGCAGTGAAATGGAAGTGATTCGCGAAGCGGCTGCGCGGCGCCAACCGGTGCTCGGGATCTGCCTGGGTGCACAGTTGATCGCGAAGGCGCTCGGCGCCAGAGTACATGGCAATGCGCGCAAGGAGATCGGCTGGTTCGATGTCGACTTCACGGGGGCGGCGGCGGACGACGCCTTGTTCTCCGGTCTTTCCCGCGAGACAGTATTTCACTGGCACGGCGAGACGTTCGAATTGCCGGCAGGCGCGGAACTTCTCGGCAGCTCCGAGCTTTGCCGCAACCAGATCTTTCGTGTAGGAACTTACATCTATGGAATGCAATTCCACATGGAGGTGACTCCGGAGATGATTTCGGATTGGTGCGTCCAGGACGAAAACTGTGGAGATCTGCGGGAGTTAACCGCCCCTATCAACCCTTCTGCGAACGCCGCGCGGCTCGCAGTACTGGTAGAACTGGTCTTCGGCAGATGGGTGAGTTTGCTACCTGCGGGGGAGTGACTCCGGAGACTCAAATTGCCATACTATTGGGTATTGCGCAAACTAGAACTTGGTATGGCGAAGGACCGGGAAAAGAACGCCGAATACGAAGAGCAGATTGAAGTGTCCGATGAACTCGAGGACGGGGCAGTAGAAGAGGTAGAGCCAGCGGTTCCCGACAGGCCGACTTGTCCGCGCTGCGGCTGGCGCAACACCCGCCCGTCGTACAGCAAGAACATTTTGGATTCTGTGCTGCGCACTTTTTCGCTGCGGCCGTATCGCTGCCGCTCTTGCGGCAATCGCTTCCGAGTCATCCGGCGCCCGCACCGCGACTAGCTAGCTCCTCAGACTTTTCCGACACCCACATTTCAGTTGCCCGCTGCTCTCATTTGCGGGGATTGATTCACGCCCCTGCAGGCCGGATCATTGAAGCTGGGGAAGTAGACTCGAGCTTGGATAAGCGGGCTCCGTTGCGCCCTGTTCCTGGGGGCGTGACCAATCAATGACAACTCAACCAGACTGCGGCGCGATTGTGGTGGTGGAGGATCCGTTCGTCGCCGGGTTTCTCCGGAGCGTTCTACAGCGCAGGGGATATCGCGTGCTTCCAATGGAAGCCCCCCAAGGTGTCGATCTGTTGCGATCCGGCGATTGCGGTATCGGTCTGCTGATCACCAACGTTCCGGCCCGGTTCACCGAATTCGCCGACCGCGTGCCGCTGCTTTACATCGCCGCTTTCCCCGATCCGAACGAGGTGTCGCCTTTTCGCACCTGCCGCGTGCTGCGCAAGCCTTTCCACCCCGAGCAACTAATCAATTGCGTGGAGCAATTGTTGCCGCCGATGTAAGATGGGGCCGTGGGGTTCTATCTTTGGTTTGACGAACAGTTCGCGTGGGCGCAAGGCACGTACGAATATCGGCCGATGGGCACTGCCGTCATTTCGAAATCCGATCTTTTCCGCCGGCGTGATTTCACGGCGCGCCGTCCGGCGAAGCCGCCGCGCACGGCGCAATACGCCGGACAATTCGCCAGCCTGGGGCATCTGAATGAGCATTTGAAAGGGCAGCGACGTGGGGGTGCCGATCCGAGCCGGGACCGTTAGGGAGTCCCATGGGCCTGCGGCCAGGACTGCGGCCCACCAAAGGCGATGAAGATCCGATTGGGGGCGTTCGTCAACGGAGCGATGGCCGCCGCTGCCTTGAAGAATGCACTCCGATCGCGGGACCACCGCTCCCTTGCTCGCCAAAGCGCGAGTCACGGTCGCGGCTCGGATTGGGCGACCGCGTTTTTTGTAGGGCGACGCGGCGTCGCGATGGACAGGCCAGGAGGCCCGTCCTACTTTGCGCGGTCCAACTCGGTCGTGGCGCCCTGGATTGCTTCGCCGGCGTTTTCCAGGACCTTGCCTACCTTGACGATCTGCTCCTCCGCGAGCTTCCAATCCTTCTGCTCGATACTCTCGCGTACGGCGGGCAGCGTCTTCACGCCGTAGCCGGTGTAGAAGCCGGGGGCGTAAATCTGATGCTTGAACCAATCGCGATTGGGGAGCCCCTCGTTCAGCGTGAGCGCGCGCTCGACCGCGATCAGGCGCGCGTTGACGTCGCGTAGCGAGGCGCGCGCGAGTGCGGCGCCGCCATTCTCGCCGGCGTGCGCGAGCGCGTCGTCGTACGCCTTTGCGGTGCGCAGCAGCGCGGCGAAACCGTTCTCCAGCGGAGCGAAGTTGAGGAACGGCGGCGTGGTCTCCTTCGGCGGCGCGTTACGCGGACGGCGCGGATCGTTGATCGCCGCGAACACGCCTTCGTCGATCTGACGATTACGCTCCACGATCTGATCGCGCTTGTCGCGCGCCAGCTTCTGCACTTCGTCGATGTACTTGCGGATCGTGTCCGTGAAGTTGTCGAAATCGAGCGGCAGCAGTTCGGCACTGGCGAGCCGCATTACGCTCGTGCCCGCCGTCTGCGCGAGGGCGCGTCCGTAAGCGAAATCGGTATCCGCGAAATGCGTGTACCAATAGAAATCGTCATAGATGGAATGATAGATGCCGCCGCCGTCTTCGCCGCCGAAGCCCATGTTAACCGACGCGATGCCCAGGTGATCGAGGAACGCCGTGTAATCGGAGCCCGAGCCGAGCGCGCCGATCCGCAGATCGCGCGATCGCGCTTCGGCGCGCTCCGCCACGGCGGCTTCCGGGGCCAGCGCGAGGCGCATCGCCTGCATGCGCTTCCACACGGTGATCTTCGCCTCCGGATCGTCGATGTCTTTGGCGACGCTGTTGATGAACTTCTCGAGAGTGTGCGAGCCTTCGACTTGCAGGATGCCGCGCCCGTTGCCATCGGAGTTGATATACACGGCGGCCTTGCGCTGCAGCTCCGCGGCGTGCGTCTCCGCCCACTCGGTAGAGCCGAGCAAGCCCGGCTCCTCGCCATCCCACGCGCAATAGATGATTGTGCGCTTCGGGCGCCATCCCTGCTTGAGCAGCGTGCCCATCGCGCGCATCTCTTCCATCATCGGGCCGAGCCCGCTGATCGGGTCTTCCGCGCCATTGACCCACGCGTCATGATGATTGCCGCGGATGATCCACTCGTCGGGAAAGGTGCTGCCGGGAATCCGCACGATCACGTCGTAGAGCGGTTTGGTGTCCCAGTTGAACTTCAGCTTCAGATGGACTTTCGCCGGGCCGGGGCCGAGGTGATAGGTGATGGGCAGTCCGCCGCGCCACGCGGGCGGCGCGATGCGCCCGTTCATTGCGGCGAGCAGCGGCTGGGCATCGCCGTACGAGATCGGCATCACGGGAATCGTGGTCAGCGTTTTGACTTCGCTCAACGGCAGGCGCTTCGCGTCTTTCGTCGCGCCGACGCCGGGCGTCATTGGATCGCCGGGATAGACGGGCATGTCCATCACGCTGCCACGCTGCGCACCATCGCTCGGACGGAAGGGGCCGTTGGGGAAGACGTCGCCCGCGGCATAGCCATCGTCGCGCGGATCGGAATAAATCAGGCAGCCGATTGCGCCGTGCTCTCCCGCGACCTTCGGCTTGATGCCGCGCCACGAGCCGCCGTAGCGCGCGATCACGATGGCGCCCTTCACGGAGATGCCGAGGCGATCGAGCTCCTCGTAGTCGGCCGGAATGCCGTAGTTGACGTAGACGAGCGGCGCGGTGACGTCGCCATCGATAGAGTACGCGTTGTAGACCGGGAGTTGCTCATCGCGCTGTGAGGATGTTGGGTCGGCACTCACGGCGGGCTCGGCGATTTTTGCGGTGAAGCGCACGGGCTCCGTCATTTCGAGCAGGCGCTCTTTCGGGGTAGGGAAGAGGACGTCGAAGGTTTCGATCTGCGCGTCGAGGCCCCACTCGCGCGCTTTGGCGGCGATCCATTCGGCGTTGTCCTTGCCATACGGCGAGCCTACGTGGTGCGGGCGCGCCGAGAGGCGCTGCATGTAGGCGCGCAGTGCGGCGGAGTCGGGAATCGCGCGGAATTTCGCTTCCCACTCGCGCTCCGTGCGTGCCGCATCGGTCGAATAGCCGCGCAGCGGTCCGGACTCCGCGGCGGACGCCAGCGTCGCGCACAGAAAGTACACTACGAATCGCTTCATTTAGGGAATTTTACCATTCGCGTTGTGGCGCACATTGGCGGGCCGCGCGGCGTCAGCAAGCGGCGGCCCTTTTCGGCGACCAGCGCTCCGTTGAAAATGACGCTCCCGTGAAAATAACGCGCCAAGAACCGATCGTAGATTTTCATCCCCTGTTGTGGCCCCGAACGGAGCCATGGAGAACTCCGTTGAAGAACAAGCTCCTATCAGAGCCGCGACGGTTACGGAGCGGTGGTCACGTGACCCCCGCTTCCTGACGGTCGCGGCGCGGCTTGAGGGCTCGGTTCTTCATCGCGTTTGGTGGGCCGCAGGTCCATGGGACTCCCTAACGGTCGCGGTTCGGCTCGTCAGCCCATGCGCCGCCGGTGTACGATCGCGAACTTCATCTTTCTCGCCAGCGCCGACGCCGTGTAAGGTTTCTGCAGGAACCCCGCCAGGCCGCGGTCCGCGAAACGCAGCAGCGCCTCCGTCTCGCTGAAGCCGCTCGAGAGAATCACTGGAATATCCGACCGGATCGCGTGGATCTCCCGTAGTGCCTCGTCACCGCCCATGGAAGGCATCGTCAGATCGAGCAGCACTGCGTCGAACTGCGATGGGTGCGCCGCCACGGCCGCGACCGCCAGTTCGCCGTCAGACACCACCTCCACCGAATACCCGCAGCCCTCCAGCGCGGCGCGCGCCATGTTGCACACCACATCCTCATCGTCGACTACCAGCACGTGACCATCGCCGCGCATCTCAAATTGCCCCGGCGGCGGAGCCTCCATCAGCGACGACATTGTTCCCGGCAGGACCACGGTGAACGTGCTTCCCATACCCAGCGCGCTGTCCACCGAGATCGAGCCGTTGTGGCTGCGGATAATCCCCAGCACGGCGGCCAGTCCCAGTCCGCGGCCCGTGAACTTCGTCGAGAAGAAAGGGTCGAAGATACGCGCCCGCGTCTCGTCGTCCATCCCGCACCCGTTATCTCTTACCTCGAGCACCACCTGGAGCTCGGAGTCGCTCTGGCGGGCGGCAGTCGTGATACTCACGGTACCGTGCCCCTCGATCGCCTCGCTGCCGTTGATCACCAGGTTCAAGATCAGCTGCTGCATCTGCGAGGGGTCGGAGTCGACCAGCGGCAGGTCCTTCGCCAACTTCAGGTCGAGCTGCACCGAGGGCGAAATCGATGTGCGAATCAGCGGCACGATCTCCAGGATCTGCGTCGAGAGGTCGAGCCGCTGCACCACGAATCGCCCCTTGCCCGCATAGGCGAGCATCTGGCGGACCAGCAGCGCGGCGCGATCGCTCGCCGCGAGTATTTCCTTCAGGCGAGGTGCGGCCGGACTGTCCGGTCCCAGATCTTCCGCCACCAGGCTGGCATTCCCCATCACGCCGGTCAGCAGATTGTTGAAATCGTGGGCCAGCCCGCCGGCCAGCACACCCAGACTCTCCAGCTTCTGGGTCTGACGCATCTGCTCTTCCAACTTGATGCGCTCCGTGATGTCGCGCGCGATATGAGACGCGCCGGCCACGTTGCCCGTCCGGTCACGCACGGGCGAAATCGTCAGCGACACGTGGATCGGACGGCCGTCCTTGTGCTGCCGGATGGTCTCAAAATGCTTGACGGGCAACCCGGCGCGAAGCCGCTCGAGGATCCCGACCTCTTCGAAATGCCGGTCCGTGGGCACCACCAGAGAGATCGGCTTCCCGATGGCTTCCGCCTCCGTGTAGCCGAACAGTTGTTCGGCGCCGTGATTCCAACTGCAGATGATGCCGTCGAGATCCTTCGAGATGATCGCATCCTCTGAGGATTCCACGATCGCGCGAAGCTGCGCGGCGACGGCCTGCTCGTGCTCGCGTTGAGCCACTTCGATGCTCAACTGTTCCAGGCGTTCCGCCGCGAGTTGTCTCGTGCTCGCCACCTGCTCGCCCATGTTTGCCTGCCGGTCGAGCAGCCAGATCAGGACCGTGCCGAACACACCGGCGCCGGATATCGTGAGCCAGAAGCGGTTGATGGCGGCGGGCGGCTGCGCGCCGACAAAGGCCATCCTGAAAATGCTGGGAGCCAGCGCCAGCAGGAACCCGGCCATCGCGGGCCCGAAGCCGATGAATCGCGCCACCGCCAAAGTTGTCAGGAATTGAATTAGAAAAGGAAACCGGTCGCCCATCAAGGGATGCAAGGCATACCGGATCAGGATCGCCGCGCCGACCAATAGCAGCGCAACACCGTACCTCGCTGGGGCCGGATACCTCCTGAATTTAAGGGACATCCCTCTCGATATAATACCTGAGACGCGGAGAAAGTTACTCTTCTCTGTCTGTAAGATATCTTAACTAATTTGAGGGATCGGCTCGCGGAAATGGCCGCGGAATATCTCGCCGAAAAGTTCGAGCACCTGCCCGTGCAGCGCGCCATTATCGGCCAGCAGGTGGTCGGACCCGGTGACGCTGTGTGCCGCCCCCTTCATGTCGCTGACCGCGCCGCCCGCTTCGCGGACCATCAGGGTGCCGGCCGCCATGTCCCACGGCTTCAGCCCGAATTCCCAGAAGATATCGAGCCGTCCGCAGGCCACGTATGCCAGATCGATCGCGGCCGAACCGGTGCGCCGCACGCCATGCGATGCCATCGCCATCTGGTGATAGAAATGGATGTTTACGTTCTGATGACGCTTGCGGCTCGGAAAGCCGGTGGACGCCAGGCTGTCTTCCAGCCGCTTCGCGCTCGAAACGCGGATCCGCCGGTTATTCAGCCACGCTCCACCGCCCCGCTCCGCGGTGAACATTTCCTGCCGGACGGGGTCGTAAATCACGCCAGCGATCATTTCGCCGGCGCGCTCCAGACCCAGCGTCACATTGAAGATCGGGAAGCTGTGCGCGAAGTTCGTCGTGCCGTCCAGCGGATCGACGAACCAGCGGTATTCGGATGGGCTTTCGTGCCCGCCACCCTCTTCCGCCACGATCCCGTGGGTCGGGAAATGCGTCCGCAGCCGCTCCACCACCAGCTTTTCACTGGCGCGATCGGC
>JAOAPT010000140.1 GCA_025463045.1 Candidatus Solibacter sp. | reverse complement strand
ATCTCGGGGCACGAACGCGTCTACCTCTACGATCTGGCGAAGAGTGCGGCGGCGGGCGAACTGGCGTTTCCGGAGGGCGTGCCTTACGTGCTGCGATTCAGTCGCGATGGCGCGACGCTGCTGGCGGCGGGCGGTCGCGGCGTACAACTCGGCAAGGTCACGCTGTTCGACGTGCGCAGCGGGAAGCGTACTGCGACGGTCGGCGAGGAGCACGATATCGTGCTCGCGGCGGATGTCACGGCGGATGGAAAGCTGGTAGCGCTGGGGGGCCCGGGGAAGGTCGTGAAGGTCTACTCGGTGGCGGACGGAAAGCTGAAGTACGAGATCAAGAAGCACACCGACTGGATCACGGCGCTCGAATTTTCCCCGGACGGCACGAGGCTGGCGACGGGCGATCGGAGCGGCGGGATTTATTTGTGGGAGAGTGCGGCGGGTGGGACTCTCGGCTCGCTGGCCGATCACAAGGACGCGATCACGAGCTTGAGTTGGCGCGGCGACGGCATGCTACTGGCGAGCGGGAGTGAGGACGGGCAGTTGATCGTGTGGAACGTGAGCGACGGCTTTCCGATGGCCACGGTGGCGAAGGCGCATCTGCCGAAGGCGGCGCCGGGGCAGTACGGGACGATTCCGGGCGGCGTGTTGAGCGTGCAGTTCGCAAGTGACGGACGGATCGTGAGCGTCGGGCGCGATGCGACGATCCGCGCGTGGAGTGCGGATGGCAAGCCGCGCGGCGCGAGTCCGGCGAACGATGCGCTGCTGACGAAAGTCGCGGCGTCCGGCGATGGGACACTGGCGATCGCGGGGGACTACAACGGCAAGGTGATCGTGTGGGACGGCGCGAAGGTGACGGTGCTTCGCAGCGGCACGGAGAAGCGCGCGGGGATGTAGGGAGTGCGCCGATATTGCTAACATAATGCTGTGGGCAATATTGAGTTTGCCTGGGATCCTCGCAAGGCTCGATCCAATCTGGCAAAGCACGGCGTCTCGTTTGAAGAGGCCCAGACGGTTTTCCTGGATGACAACGCGCGGTTGATCGACGACCCGGATCACTCGGACGACGAAGAGCGGTTCGTGCTGCTGGGATACAGCTTGCGTTCGCGCTGCCTCATCGTCAATCATTGCTACCGGGAATCCGAGAGTGTCATTCGGCTGATCTCCGCACGGCGCGCCGCGGCTCAGGAAGAAAAAATCTATTGGAGTATGCAATGAGAAGCGAATACGATTTTTCCAAGTCGCGCAAGAACCCTTATGCAAAGCAACTCAAGCGACAGGTGACGATTCGCCTGGATGTGGCAGCGGTGAACTACTTCAAGAAAATGGCGGCGGAATTGGGGATGCCGTACCAGAATCTGATCAACCTGTTTCTGAGAGACTGCGCGGCTCAGAAACGGCGTCCGGTAATTCAGTGGCCGGAAGCAGGGCCTGCGAAGGCCACACGCTAGCTCCAGCTTCATTCCAGCCCTTACGGATGGGGGCTTGAGGAGCGCGTTGGCTTCGGCGCTGTTGGTGAACTGCAGCCGCGCGCGCCGCCTTTGCAGGAACGGACGAAATCCTGCTGGTCGTTGACGGAGGGCGGGAGGATCTGCGGGGGGAGGCGGTACTCCTTCCAGCGGGAGCCGGGGAGGAGCCACACGCCCTCGCCGCGCGACGTGGTCGCCATGTGGCCCTTGTCGCCGACGAATAGGATGCCGTTGCCAGGGATATGCTGCGGGGCGGAGGGGCGGGCGCGTTGGCGGGGCGTGCGGCCATGCCTGAGGGCATCGCGCCAGGGAGTCCGCTGCGTCAACCGGGATCGGGCGGGGCGAAGCGGCCGCGTTCGGCGAGGTTGTTTGACGGCGGCAGCAGGGGCTCGCCGTAGCGCATGTGCATACCGGGGAATTTCCTTATTGACGATATTCGTTGACAACGAGTATTATAAATCTGTGGCGGGCAAATTGCAGCAGGAGATCCGGCAGACCAAAGCGATCCGGCTTTTGGAGGAGGAAGCGACGCTGAATATCGTGCGTACGGCCGATGTTCTGATGCTTGGGCTGATGGATGTGCTGAAGCCTTACTCGCTCTCGGCGACGCAATACAACGTGCTGCGGATCTTACGCGGTGCCGGGGAGGGCGGAGCGAGCTGTAAGGACATCGGGAACCGGATGGTGACGCGCGACCCGGATATCACGCGGCTGATGGACCGGTTGGAGAAGCGCGGAGTGGTGGCGCGTGATCGGGCGAAGGAAGACCGTCGTGTGGTAACGCACCGGCTGACAAAGGCGGGATTGGAATTAGTGAATCAGTTGGATCGTCCGATCGAGGAATTGCATCGAAAAGCAATGCGGGGTTTAAAGCCGGAGCGGCTGCGGGAACTGATCGGACTGTTGGAAGAAGTGCGGTCGGGCGGGTAGACTGCCGATTTTTCAGGCCTGATAGTTGTTGTCAACGAATACTATTTGTGAAGGAAAGGTAAAAACGATGAGCCAGATTATATATACGATCGACCCGGCGCATTCGACGGCGGGCTTCAAGGTGCGTCACCTGATGGTGTCTTGGGTACGCGGCGAGTTTTCGGGCGTGGCCGGGACCGTGGTTTACGATCCGGAGCATTCGGAGAATTCGAGGGTCGAGGCGACGATCGATGTGTCCACGCTTCACACGCGCGATGAGCAGCGCGACGCGCATTTGAAGAGCGCGGACTTCTTCGATGTGGAGAAGTACCCGACGATCACCTTCGTTTCGAAGAAGGTGGAGAAGGTCGGCGAGCGCGAAGGGAAGGTGACGGGCGATCTGACGATTCACGGCGTGACCAAGGAAGTCGTGTTGGACGTAGAAGGTCCGGCGCCGGAAGTGAAAGATCCGTGGGGCAATATCAAGAGCGGCGTGTCGGCGGCGACGAAGATCAAGCGGTCGGATTTCGGGCTGGTGTGGAATGCGCCCCTGGAAGCGGGCGGCGTGCTGGTCGGCGACGAAGTCCATATCTCGCTCGAACTGGAACTGCTCCGTAAGTAACCGCGAGTGCGGAGTGGGCGAGGCTGGTTGAATGAGATCCAGACTCGATAGAATCAGGAAATCATGATCGCCCACTCAGCACTCAGACAGAGCGTCGCGGCGGCCGTCGCGCTGACAGCGCTGCATGCGCGGTCGCCGACCTTCGACGCGGCGTCCATCAAGCTCAATCCCTCGCCATCTCTCCGGCATGTGGTGCTCCCGCCGACCGGCGGCCGGCTCAGTACGAGAAATGCGGCGCTGCGGCTGCTGATTCAGACTGCATACGGGGTTCAGGATTTTCAGATCTCGGGCGGTCCGGACTGGATGAATTCGGCGGGCTATGACGTGGAGGCAAAGGCGGAGGGCAATCCCACGCGGGCGCAGGTCTGGCTCATGTTGCAGGCGCTGCTTGCAGAGCGATTCAAGCTGAAGGTCCACCGTGAGATGAAAGAGCATCCGGTGTATGCGATGACGGTCGCGAAGAGCGGGCTTAAGCTGCCGAAAGCGGCGGAGGGCGAGTGCACGGCACCGCCGACGCTTGGCCCCTGCGGCGATCTGGTTGTGGGCGCGGAGAAAGGCGAACTCTTCGTGCGCGGACAACAGGTGCCGCTGACGGCGCTCGCCACGTTGCTGTCGACGATCATCGCGCGGCCGGTGATCGACAGGACGTCCGTCACGGGGAAGTTCGATGTCAATCTGGTGTTTGTCGCCGACGACGTTACGGCCGGAATTCCAAGTCCCCGGCGGATCGGGGATGGGGATCAGGCGATGCCGCCCTCGATCGTGACCGCTTTGAACCATCAACTCGGACTGAAACTCGATTCGTCTAAAGGGCCGGTCGAAATGCTGGTCATCGACCACGTGGAGAGGCCGACGGAGAATTAGGACTCGAGCTTCTTTTCCATGTTCTCGAGGGTTACGCCTGCTGTTTCGGGGAACAGGAAGTAGACGACCAGCAACTGGACGACGGTCATCGCGGCGAAGAAGACGAAGGGCGCGGGGCGCGAGAGCGCGGCCACAAGCGGGAAGGTGAACGCGATAATCGCGTTCATGATCCAGTGGGTGAAACTGCCAAGGCTCTGGCCTTTGGCGCGCACCAGGTTGGGGAAGACTTCGCTGAGATACACCCAGATCACGGCGCCCTGCGAGAAAGCGAAGAAGCCGATGAAGCCGATCAACAGCCAGACCAGCAGGTGCTCACCTTTGCCAGTGGTGAAAATGACGGCGACGCCGGCCAGGCACACGGCGGTTCCGGCGGCTCCCGTGAGAAGGAGTTTCTTACGGCCGAGGCGGTCGATCACGCTCATCGCAATCATGGTGAAGAGCAGGTTGGTGCCGCCGATCGCGACGGCCTGCAGGTCGCTCGAGACCTTGTCGAAACCGGCGCTCTTGAAAATATCGTTCAGGTAATAGAGGATCGCGTTGATGCCGGACATCTGATTGAAGAAGCCGATGGCGATCGCCAGGAAGATGGGACGCCGGTACTTGGATTGGAAGAGCGGCTCGACTTTGGTGCGGTCCTCGGATTTCACGGAGCGGACGACGTCGGCGACTTCGCGATCGGGATCGGGCTCGCCGATGCGGGTGAAGATCTGGCGGGCCTCTTCGACGAAGCCGCGGCGGATCAGCCAGCGGGGACTCTGCGGGATTCCGAAGAGCATGAAGAAAAAGAGCACGGCGGGGAGAACGGCGACGCCGAGTTTCCAGCGCCACTCTTCGGGGCCAAGGTTGAGCGTGCCGACGAAATAGTTGGAGAGATACGCGACGAGGATGCCGGCGACGATGTTGAACTGGAAGAGTCCGACCAGGCGTCCGCGTTTGGCGGCGGGCGCGATCTCGGCGATGTACATCGGGCCGATGACGGACGAGCCTCCGATGGCGAGGCCGCCGATCAGACGGAAGGCGACGAAGGCCGACCAGTTCCAGGCGACCGCGCAGCCCAGCGCAGTGATCACGTAGAGAATGGCGAGCGCCTGGAGGCACTGACGACGGCCGTAGCGATCGCTGGGCGCGGCGGCGAACATGGAGCCGAGAACGGTGCCGAGCAGGGCGCTCGCGACGGTAAAGCCGAGTAGCATCGGCGAGAGGTGGTAGACCTCTGAGAGGGTGCTGGTGGCCCCCGAGATCACGACGGTGTCGAAGCCGAAGAGGAGTCCGCCGAGAGCGGCGACGATCGTGCTTTTGAGCAGATACCGATTCATGTAGGTCCGAGGACGCATGGTATCCCGCACCGTGGTCGAAGTCAAACTGTGACGGGCGTGTCGCCGGACTCGCGCTGGAGTTTGTCGAGCAGGAGTTTTAAATCGGCGACGGTCTTTGCGTATTTCGGGTCGTGATAAAGATTG
>JAOAPT010000105.1 GCA_025463045.1 Candidatus Solibacter sp. | reverse complement strand
GTTGCGCCGGTTCTCCCGAAACGATCGTGAAGGGTTCCTGATTGACCCAGAGGCTTTCCGTGTCGGCCGGAAGCCAGGACAAGACTTCCGCGACGCGTTCGCGCGAGTCGCGAACAAGGCTCGCGCGATGAAGCGCGCGGACGGATTCATCGAGACGCGTGACAAGGTCCACGGACGCATTGAAAGAGTCATTTTGGACGGCGGTGCGCAGTTCCTGAGTGAGCCGCAGCGTCGCGGACCGATCCGGGAGTTGCGCGAAGCCGCGGAAGGAAAGCAGTAGAACGGCAAGTAACGGTCCCGCGAGTTTCATGCTCTCCTACCTCGTCTTCTGCATTTCCCGCGCGCAGTTATACCCAGGAGCGCCCATCACCCCGCCCCCGGGGTGCGCGCCCGAGCCGCACAAAAACAATCCCGCCACCGGAGTCCGATACCGGGCCCATCCCGCCACCGGACGCATCACGAACATCTGATCCAGCGACATCTCGCCATGAAAAATATTCCCGCCCGTAATTCCGAACCGCCGCTCCAGATCCAGCGGACTTAACACCTGCCTATGATCGATGATCTTCCGAATATTCGGTACGTACTCCTCGATCAGCCCGATCACGCGATCGCCGAACGGCTCGCGCAACTCGTCCCATGTGCCCTCCCGCAGCGTGTACGGCGCGTACTGCAGGAAGATTCCCATGATGTGTTTTCCGGGCGGAGCCAGCGACGGATCGTACATCGTCGGGATCGTCAGCTCCAGCAGCGGCCGCTCCGACGCGCGCCCGTACTTCGCGTCATCCCACGCGCGCTCCACGTATTCGATGCTCGGGCAAATGTGCATCGTCGCCTTGTGATGCGGACCCGGAGCCCCGGGATACGCCGTGAATTCCGGCAGCGCATTCAGCGCCAGATTGATTTTGCAGCTCGTCCCCTCGATCCGGAAATTGCGGATTGCCTCCACGAAGTCCGCCGGAAGATCGCCCGCATCCAGCAGCCGTAGAAACGTCAGCTTCGGGTCGAGATTCGACGCGACCGTGCTCGCCTCGATCTCCTCGCCGCCTTCGAGCACCACGCCGCGCGCTCTCCCCTCCCGCACCAGAATCTTCGCGACCGTCGCATTCGTACGAATCTCGACGCCCTTCGCGCGTGCCGAGGCCGCGATCGCCTCCGGCACCGCGCCCATCCCGCCGCGCACGAAGCCCCACAGCCCGCGATGCCCCGCGACGCCGCCCATACAATGATGCAGCAGAATGTACGCAGTCCCCGGCGAGCGCGGACCGCCATTCGCGCCGATCACTCCATCGGTCGCCAGCGTGACCTTCACTTCCTCCGAGTCGAACCACTCATCCAGGAACTCCGCTGCCGATTGCGTGAACACCTTCACCAGCGCGACCACGTCCCGCGACGAGAGCCCGCGCATCTTCCCGATCAGCCGCAGATAATCCACCAGATCGCCCGCCCGCGGCGGAAAGTGCGGCGGAGTCGTCAGCAGCAGCCCTTCCACCACCTTCGAGATGCGCTCGAGCTGATCCTCGTACGCCGGATAAACCTCGGCGTCGTGCGCCGAGAACTTCGCGATTTCCTTCAGCGTGCGCGCGCGATCCTGCCACATGAACAAATGGCGCCCGTCGGGAAACGCCGAGAAGAACGCGGGATCCTTCGCGTCCACCTGATACCCGTACCGCGGCAGCTCGAGCTCTTTGACGATCCGCTCCTGCAGCAGGCTCGTCAGATACGCGCCCGTCGAGACGCGATACCCCGGCCAGATCTCCTCCGTTACCGCGCACCCGCCGAGCAGTTCGCGCCGCTCCAGCACCAACACCTTGCGCCCCGCCCGCGCCAGATATGCGGCAGTGACCAGCCCATTATGTCCGCCGCCAATAATGATCGAATCGTATTTCGCCATATCTGTCTTTGCTTATCGGCGTTCATCGGCGGCTAAAGATTTTTGTCTTCAGCACTTCTTAAACGCCACCACCGCCAACGGCGGCAGAGTCACGCTGATCGAATGCGGACGATTGTGCTTCGGCGCCGGGCGCGACGAAAGACATCCGCCATTCCCCATATTCGTCCCGCCAAAAAATTCCGAGTCCGTATTCAGAATCTCCTGATAAAATCCCTCTTCCGGGACTCCGAACTCGTAGCCCTGCCGCGGCACCGGCGTGAAGTTGCAGCAGAACAAAATGAAGTCCTTCGGATCTTCCGCCCTCCGCAGGAACGCAATAATCGAATTCGCCCCATCGTGAAAATCGACCCACTCGAACCCGCTGTAATGAAAATCGACCTCATACAGCGCCGGATTCTCCCGATATAAATGATTCAACTCCCGCGCCAGGTTCTGCAGTTTCCGATGTAGGTCGAATTCCAGCAATTCCCAGCGTATCCCGTGATCGTGATTCCACTCCTCGCGCTGCCCGATCTCCTGCCCCATGAACAGCAGTTTCTTCCCTGGATGCGCCCACATGAACGCCAGGAACGCGCGCACATTCGCGAACTGCCGCCACTCGTCGCCCGGCATCTTATTCAGCAGCGAACCCTTGCCGTGGACGACTTCATCGTGCGAAATCGGCAGCACGAAATTCTCCGTGAACGCGTATAGCAGGCTGAACGTGATGTTGTTGTGGTGATACTTGCGATAGATCGGATCGTTGCTGAAATAGTCCAGCATGTCGTGCATCCAACCCATGTTCCACTTCATCGTGAACCCGAGCCCATTCAAGTAGACGGGCTTCGAGACGCCTGCGAATGCCGTCGATTCCTCGGCGACTGTGAATGCTCCCGGCACCGAGTGCGCCTGCACGTTGAACTCCCGCAGGAAATCGATCGCCTCCAGATTTTCGTTGCCGCCGTACTGATTCGGAATCCATTCGCCGGCCTTCCGCGAGTAATCCAGATACAGCATCGACGCGACCGCATCCACGCGCAGCCCGTCCACGTGATATTCCTTCAGCCAAAAGAGCGCATTCGAAATCAGAAACGAACGCACCTCATTGCGCCCGTAATTAAACACCAGCGTGCCCCAATCCTGCTGCTCGCCCTTCCGCGGATCCGCGTGCTCATAGAGCGCCGTGCCATCGAAGAACACCAGCCCGTGCGCGTCCTTTGGAAAATGCGCGGGCACCCAATCGACGATCACCCCGATCCCCGCGCGATGAAACGCATCGACGAAAAACTTGAAATCGTCGGGATTACCAAAGCGCGACGTGGGCGCGAAGTACCCGATCACCTGATAGCCCCACGATCCCGAGAACGGGTGCTCCATCGGCGGCAGCAGTTCGATATGCGTGTAGCCCATCTGCTTCACGTACTCGACCAGCTTCACCGCCAGATCGCGGTACGTCAGCACCTGACCCATCGGCCCGCGCATCCAGCTTGCCAGATGCACCTCGTACACCGACATCGGCGATTTCAGCAGATCGTGCGCCGCGCGCGTCTCCATCCACGCGCTGTCCTGCCACTCATACTTATCCAGGTTCCACACCACCGACGCCGATTTCGGCGGGTGCTCGCAATAAAACGCATACGGGTCCGCCTTCAACTGCTGATACCCCGCGAAGCGCGAGCGGATGTTGTACTTGTACGAAATGCCTTCGCCCAATCCCGCGATGAAGAGTTCCCACACGCCGCCATTGCGCCGCCGCATCGGATGCCGGCGGACGTCCCAATCGTTGAACTCGCCCGCCACCGTCACGTTCTCGGCATTCGGCGCCCACACCGCGAACCGTACGCCCGTAGCGCCTTCCGTCGTGACAATGTGCGCGCCCAGCGAGCGCCACGCCTCGTGGAGCGTGCCCTCCGTGTGCAAATAGAGATCGGAATCGGAGATCTGCGGACCGAAGCGATACGGGTCGTCGATCTCGATTTCGCGGCCGTCCCACAACCGCGCGCGAATCACATAGGGAACGGGATCACCGTCCATCGCCGCGCAGAAGAAGCCTTGCGGATGCTTCTTCTCCATGTCGCAGCGCACCGTGCCGGCCAGCACCACGGCCGTATCGGCCTGCGGCAGGAACGCGCGCACTTCCCAACGCGGCTTGCTATTCTTCTTGCGCACCGAATGCGGACCGAGGATTGAGAACGCATCTCCGTGATACCCATTCACTATCGCTTCAATTTCTTCGCCAGTCATGAGAGTCTACGATTCATAGTATGGAACTATTCCTGCTCGAATTGCCCAAAGCCGAATTGCATCTGCACCTGGAAGGTTCCGTGGAGCCCGAGACGCTGCATGAACTCGACCCCGCAACGTCGGTGGAGGAGTTCCGCGCGCTCTACCAGTATGCCGATTTCGATAGCTTCCTGCGTGCCTTCGGTGCCGTCGGCAAGCGGCTTCGCGGCCCCGATGACTATGCACTCATCACCCGCCGTCTCCTAGAAAATCTCGCGCGCCAGAATGTCCACTACGCGGAGATCATCGTCGCCGCCGGCGTCGTCCTCTGGAAGGAACAAAACTTCACGCCCATCTTCGACGCCATCGCCGCGGCCGCCGCGGAGTCGCCCGTCCAGGTCCGCTGGATCCTCGACGCCGTGCGCCAGTTCGGTCCCGAGCACGTCATGCAGGTCGCCGAAATGGCCGCCGAACGCGTCGACCGCGGCGTCATCGCCTTCGGCATCGGTGGCAGCGAACAGCGCGGCCCCGCAAACTGGTTTGGCGACGCCTTCAGCTTCGCGCGCAGCGCCGGCCTGCGCCTCACCGCCCACGCCGGCGAAAGTATGGGCCCGGAATCCATCTGGGACGCCCTCGAACTCGGCGCCGAGCGCATCGGCCACGGCATCGCCGCCGCCCGCGACGAGGCCCTGATGCGCCACCTCCGCGATCGCGACATCCCGCTCGAGATCTGCATCTCCAGTAACCTCGTCACTGGCGTCGTCGCGCGCATCGAAGACCATCCCGTGCGCCGGTTGTATGATGCTGGCGTGCCCATCGTGCTCAACTCCGACGATCCCGCCATGTTCCGCTGCTCGCTCACCGGCGAGTATCGTCTCGCCGCTTCGCATTTCGCCTTCACCCAAAGCGAACTCGCAGGTCTCGCGCAAAACAGCTTCCGCTACGCCTTCGAGCGCGAGGCCCTGCCGTGAATGACGACGCGCACGCGACGAGGCTCCGCGCCTCTTATCCGTGCTCATCACTATTCATCCGTGGCCAAGTCTGTTTTTTCACGCCCGCCAGATTCGTCCCCTTTGACCCTAGTCCCCTCTTGTTTTTATCGGCGTTCATCGGAGTTCATCGGCGGCTAAAGGTTTTCTTTTTTGGTTGCCCCTTTCCCGCCACGCTAAAATAAAACTTACCCCATGCAACAACGTATCTCCCCTGCGGCGTCCGTCACCGGTGCGATCACTCTCCCAGGCGACAAGTCCATCTCCCACCGCTACGCCATGATCTCCTCCATCGCCGAGGGCGATTCGCGTATCCTCAACTACTCCACCGGCGCCGATTGCCACTCCACACTCGCCTGCATGCGCGCCCTCGGTGTCGAGATCACCGGCGAAGGCACCGAGTTCCTCGTCCGCGGCAAAGGCCTCGACGGACTCCGCGCCCCGTCATCCGATCTCGACGCCGGCAATAGCGGCTCTACGATCCGCATGCTCAGCGGCATCCTCGCCGCGCAGCCCTTCGTCTCCCGCATCTTTGGCGACGAGTCGCTCTCGAAACGCCCCATGCAGCGCATCATGAAGCCCCTCGCGCAAATGGGCGCCGGGATCCGCGCGCACGAGGACAAATTTCCGCCCCTCGAAATCCATGGTGCCAAGCTCCGCCCGATCGACTACACGCTCCCCGTCCCCAGCGCCCAAGTGAAAACCTGCGTGCTCTTCGCCGGACTCTTCGCCGAGGGCGAGACCACCGTCATCGAACCCGTCCGCTCGCGCGACCACAGCGAAATCGCCCTCCGCGAATTCGGCGCCGACCTCACCGCAAACAGAGGCAAGATCACCCTCGTCGGCCGCCCGCAACTCACCGGCCGCGACCTCATCGTCCCCAGCGATATCTCCTCCGCCGCCTTCTTCATCGTCGCCGCCCTGCTCGTCCCCGGTTCGAGCCTGGTCATCCGCGGCGTCGGCCTGAATCCTTCGCGATCCGCTCTGCTCGATCTACTGATTGGAATGGGCGCGAAGATTCGCGTGCCGCAACTCGAAAGTCAGAACGGCGAACTGATCGGCGAAATTCAAATCGACCATTCCACCCTGCAAGGCGGAATCATTGATGGCGCACTCACCGCCCAGGTGATCGACGAGATCCCCGTGCTCGCCGTCCTCGGCGCCGCCACTGAAGAAGGACTCACCATCAAGGATGCCGGCGAACTCCGCGTCAAAGAGACCGACCGCATCACCACCGTGGTCGACAATCTGCGCCGCCTCGGCGTGGCCGCCGAAGAACTGCCTGACGGCCTCATCATCCCCGGCCGTCAGAAGTTCCGTGCCGCCGAATTCGACAGCTTCGGCGATCACCGCATCGCCATGGCCTTCGCCGTCGCCGCCCTTCGCGCCGATGGCGAAAGCGTCATCCACAACGCCGACGCCGCCTCCGTCTCGTTCCCCGAATTCTGGAACACTCTGGCCCGCGTCACCGAGTAGGACGGGCTGTCCAGCCGGGCAACGCTCGGCCCTCTACGCCCGCAGCTCCACAATCAACGCATCCAGCGCGATCGTCTTCTGAATATTCCTTCTCAACATCATCGCGATCTCATCCACGCGCGTCACCGATTTCCGAATCCACGCGAACTGCACCTTGCCCGCCAGCGCCTCCAACTCGCGCCGTATATCCTGATTCCGAATCTCGCCCGCCCCTTCATGCAGCAGCAACAGATCGCGCAGCAATTCGTACAGCACCTTCAAATACAACTCGAGCTTCTCGCTCTTACTCCGTCCGATCGCTTCCCCCACCGGCACCCACGACGCGAATGGCGCCGCGCCCGCCGCCGCCTTCAGCAGCACCAGCATCGCCGCGCGCCGCTTATCGTACGCCTCCAGATCGAGCGACATCGCGATCCCCGGACTCCCCGCCGCCAGCGCGATCCTTCGGTCCGGCTGATCCAGTCCGCGCGCCTTCACAAACGCGCGCATCTCTTCCGGCTGCAGCGGCGCGAAGTAAAACGGCACCGCCCGCGAACGGATCGTCGGCAGCAAATCGTACGCGTTCTGCGCCGTCATGATCAGCACCAGATGATCGGGCGGCTCCTCCAGCGTCTTCAGCAGCGAATTCGCCGCCTGATCGTTCGCCCGGTCCACGTGATCGATCAAAAAAATCCGCCGGCTTCCCTTGTGCGGCAGATACTGCGCCGCATCCTTCAAACTCCGCGTCTGTGGAATCCCGATCTGCCGCAGCGGACCATCCGGCGCAAACGTCACGAAATCCGGATGCGTCGCGAACTGCAGCGGGTCTTCGTTCCGCTTCTCCGCCGTCCACTTCTCGCGCGCCGCGATCGTTTCCAGATTGTCCGGCAGCGCCAGATCGTCCTTCTCGATCAGCTCCGGATGCGCCAGCAATCGCGCCCCCAGCCGCCGCGCCAGCGTCGCCTTCCCCACGCCCTCGGGCCCCGAAAACAGCAGCGTCTGTGACAGGCGTTCCTGCGCCAGCATCTGCTCCAGCGCTTCCGTTACCGCCGCATTCCCCCAAAAATTCTCAAACATGCGCGCTCACAATTTCCCAAACTTCGCGTTCGATTTCGTCGATCCCCGCCCGCCCGTTTACCAGCTTCACCCTCTTCGGTTCGGCCGCCGCCAGCGCATGATACGCGTCGTATACCTTCAGGTGGAATTCGAGCGCCTGATCGTCCATCCGCGTCTCGCAATGAGGCTGCGCGACGTTCCGTGCCCGCGCTCGCGCCAGGCTCGCCTCCGCATTCACGTCCACCAGAATTGTCAGGTCGGGCTTCAGTCCCCGGCACGCGATCCTGTCGAGCGCCACCACCGTATCGACGCCCAATCCGCGCCCCACGCCCTGATACACCAGCGACGAATCCGTGAACCGGTCCGCCAGTACGATCTCGCCGCGCGCCAGCGCCGGCGTGATCCACTCGTCCACATTCTGCGCACGCGAGGCGAAATAAAGAAGGATCTCCGCCGTCGGACTCAGTTCCTGATTCGCCGCATCCAGCACAATCCGCCGGATCTTCTGCGCGATCGGCGGTCCGCCGGGCTCCGCGGTCTCGAGCACCGTCCGCCCCATCTCGCGCAGCCG
>JAOAPT010000100.1 GCA_025463045.1 Candidatus Solibacter sp. | reverse complement strand
ATTCAATTGCAGCACGTTGACGCGGGGCTCGCCTAAGAATCCAAATTGACGGCCCTCTGTGTGGCCGGCCACGAGGCTGCGGACCGTGTCGGAACTCATCTTGCGTGCGGCGGCGATCCGCGCTACTTGCGCTTCCGCGGTCTCGGGACTGATGTGCGGATCTAGCCCGCTGCCCGATGCGGTCACCGCGTCGGCGGGTAGCGGTCCGGTGACCGTTGGATTCTCGGCGCGGAACTTCTTGATGTCGTCAGTAGCACGGTCGGCCAACTTCTGGCTGGTCGGCCCGAGGTTGGAGCCGCCCGACGAGAGGCCGTCGTAGCCATCGCCAGCGGCCGAGGGACGGCCGTGGAAATACTCGGGCCTGGTGAAGCGCTGGCCGATCCATTCGGAGCCGGCGATTTTGCCGCCGGACTCGATCAGACTGCCGTTCGCCTGGTGCCGAAAGAGCCCCTTGGCCAGTGCGGTGACAATCAACGGATACGCGACGCCGGTGATCAGCGTGAAGACCAGGGTCGCTCTGAGTGCGATAAGAAGGGGTTTCACAAGTTTCTCCTATGCGAGGTGCAGCAGGCCGAGCAGGCGATCGATCAGCCAGATGCCGGGGAACGGTGCGATCACACCGCCGACGCCGTAGACCAGCAGGTTGCGGCGCAACAGTGCAGCGGCGCTCATCGGCCGGTACTTGACGCCGCGGAGCGCGAGCGGGATCAGCACAACGATAATGAGTGCGTTGAAGATCACGCTGGCGAGCACGGCGCTTTGCGGGCTGTGCAACCCCATCACGTTGAGTTTGCCGAGCGCGGGGTAGGTTGCCATGAACATCGCGGGTAAAATCGCAAAATACTTGGCGATGTCGTTCGCGATCGAGAAGGTCGTCAGCGCGCCGCGCGTCATCAGCAACTGTTTGCCGATGGCGACGACCTCGATCAGTTTCGTTGGATTGCTATCGAGATCGACCATGTTGCCTGCCTCCTTCGCGGCCATCGTGCCGGTGTTCATCGCGAGGCCCACATCGGCTTGCGCGAGGGCGGGCGCGTCGTTGGTGCCGTCCCCCGTCATCGCGACGAGACGGCCGCCTGCCTGCTCTTTCTTGATGAGATCCATCTTGTCTTTGGGCGCGGCCTGAGCGAGGAAATCGTCCACGCCTGCTTCGGCAGCGATCGCAGCGGCGGTCAACGGATTGTCGCCAGTGATCATGATGGTGCGGATGCCCATTGAGCGCAATTGTTCGAAGCGCTCGCGCATTCCGCCCTTCACGACGTCTTTGAGGTGCACCACGCCGAGCGCGCGGCGGCCGTCGGCGACCACCAGCGGAGTACCGCCGAAGCGCGAGATGCGGTCGGTGATTTCGACCAGTTCCGGCGGTACTTGCCCGCCCTGTTCCTGCACGAATTCCGTGACGCTCTCGGTAGCGCCTTTGCGAATTCGGCGGCCATCGAGATCCACTCCGCTCATGCGAGTCTGCGCGGTGAACGGGATGAAGTGCGCTTCGTGTTCGGCGACCTCGCGACCCCGGATGTTATAGCGCTCCTTCGCCAGCACGACGATGGAACGGCCCTCCGGCGTCTCATCGGCCAGGCTGGAGAGCTGTGCGGCGTCGGCCAGCTCGGCCTCGTCGACGCCCGCGATCACGATGAACTCGACAGCCTGCCGGTTGCCGAGCGTGATCGTGCCGGTCTTGTCGAGCAGTAGCGTATTCACGTCTCCAGCGGCCTCGACCGCCTTGCCGCTCATCGCGAGCACGTTGTGCTGCATCACGCGGTCCATCCCGGCGATGCCGATGGCGGAGAGCAATCCGCCGATCGTCGTCGGGATCAGACAGACGAGCAGCGAGATGAGCACCGTGACGGAAGGGGCGCTGCCGGTGCCACTGGCGGCGACGCTGTAAATCGCGAAGGGCTGGAGCGTGACGACGGCGAGTAGGAAGACGAGCGTGAGTCCGGCGATCACAATGTTGAGCGCGATTTCGTTCGGCGTCTTCTGCCGCTGGGCGCCTTCGACGAGCGCGATCATACGATCCAGAAAAGTTTCGCCGGGGTTGGAGGTGATACGCACCTTGATCCAATCGCTGAGAACTTTGGTGCCACCGGTGACGGCGCTGCGGTCGCCGCCCGATTCGCGGATGACGGGCGCGCTCTCTCCCGTAATCGCGGATTCATCCACGCTGGCGATGCCTTCGATCACGTCGCCATCGCCGGGGATGGTTTCGCCGGCTTCGACCATGACAAGATCCCCGGAGCGCAGCATCGTTGCGGAAACAGTCTCGGTGCGTCCACCGGCCACGCGGCGCGCGGTGGTTTCGGTTTTGGTTTTTCGCAATGTGTCGGCCTGGGCCTTCCCGCGGCCTTCGGCCATCGCCTCCGCGAAATTGGCGAAGAGCACGGTGAACCAGAGCCAGATCGTGATCTGAAGCGTGAACCCGGCGATACCCGTACCGGCGACCGCGTCGCGTACCGCGAGCAGCGTCGTCATCACGGCCCCCGCTTCGACGACGAACATCACGGGATTCTTCATCATCGTGCGCGGATTCAGCTTGACGAACGAATCGGTGATCGCGCGCTTGACGATCGGCGGATCGAATAGCGGACGCGAGCGCGATCCCTTTTTGGGCACGATGGTCGCGATATCCTCGGACGACTTATTAACCATTGCTACCGGCATATTAGCTCCACAGCTTTCCCTGATGCATCAGAAAGTGTTCAACGATTGGCCCTAGCGACAAGGCGGGGAAAAAGGTCAGCGCGCCCACGATCACAACGACCCCGACCAGCAGGGTGACGAACAGCGGTCCGTGGGTAGGAAACGTCCCGGCGGAGACGGGCACGAGTTTCTTTTGTGCCAGGCTGCCCGCGGCGGCCAGCAACGGGATCAGCATGAGGAAGCGCCCGCAGAGCATAGCGATTCCCAGGGTCGTGTTTAGGTACATGGTGTTCGCGCTCAGGCCCGCGAACGCGCTGCCGTTATTGCCCACGGCGCTGGTGTAGCCGTAGAGGACTTCGCTCAGACCGTGAGGCCCATGGTTGGTGAGGCTCGCGGCGACCGTCTGGCGTTCCATGCCGACGGCGGAGAAGCCCAGGATGCAGAACGCCAGCACCAGGACCGAGAGCATCACCATTTTGACTTCCTTCTGCTCGATCTTCTTACCCAGATACTCGGGCGTGCGGCCCACCATGAGACCTGCGATGAAGACGGCGAGAATCGCAAACAGCAAGATGCCGTAGAGGCCCGAGCCGACGCCGCCGAAAATAACTTCGCCGAGTTCGATGTTGACCAGCGGCACCAGGCCGCCGAGGGGCGTGAGGCTGTCGTGCGCGTTGTTCACCGCGCCGCAGCTTGCATCGGTGGTGACCACCGTGAAGAGGGCGGAGTTGGCGATGCCGAAGCGTACCTCTTTGCCTTCCATGTTGCCGCCGGCGACCCCGAGCCGCGTGAGGATGGGATTGCCGGCCTGCTCCGCCGGATAGACGATGAAGACGCCGGCGAGAAAGAGCACCGTCATCGCGGCGAGTAGCGCCCAGCCCTGGCGCGTATCGCGAACCATTTTGCCGAAGGTGTAAGTAAGGCCAGCGGGAATCAGAAAGATCAGCACCAGTTGGACGAAATTGGAAAGAGGCGTGGGATTCTCGTACGGATGGGCGGAGTTGGCATTGAAGAAGCCGCCCCCGTTGGTGCCGAGCATTTTGATGGCTTCCTGGGAAGCCACCGGCCCTTGCGGAATAGTCTGCACAGCGCCTTCCACCGTAGTGACCTGAGTGTAGCGATCGAAGTTTTGAATCACGCCCTGCGAACAGAAGAACAGTGCGGCAACGACGGAGATCGGCAGCAGAATGTAAAGCGTGGCGCGCGTGAAATCCACCCAGAAGTTGCCGAGCGTGCGCACCGAGTGCCGCGAGAAGCCGCGCACGACCGCGATGGCGACCGCGATGCCCGCCGCGGCGGAGAAAAAGTTGTGCGTTGCCAGCGCGAGCATCTGTGTGAGATAGCTCATCGTCGTTTCCGGCGTGTAGGCCTGCCAATTGGTGTTGGTCGTGAAGCTCGCGGCCGTATTCCAACCCAGATCCGCCGCGACGTTTCCCAGTCCCTTCGGATTCAGAGGCAGCCACTGCTGCACGCGTTGAATGAGGTACGTCAGCAGCAGACTCACCAGGCTGAGCGCTAGTAGCGCGCCGGCGTACGATGTCCACCGCTGTTCGACCGATGGATCGACGCCGCACAGCTTGTAGATGGCGGTTTCGATAGGCCGCAAAATGCGGTGCAGCCACGTCGATTCGCCGGCGAACACCTTCGTCATGAAACCTCCGATGGGTTTCGCCAACGCCCACACCACCAGGATGAAAACGAAAATCTGCAG
>JAOAPT010000069.1 GCA_025463045.1 Candidatus Solibacter sp. | reverse complement strand
AATTGCGCGTAACTGGTGACGGAGCCGTTTGCCGCACTGCCACCGATCACCGCGGGCGCCGTGACCGGTAGCCCGTTATTCTGAACATTCGCCGTTGAGACGAATAGCCGTACTCCAGCCGGAACGCTGAACTGCGCCTTCAACCGTGTTCCATAATCGGTGAGCCCGGCGGTCTGTCCGATCGCGACGGGGAACACGAAGTCGGATTCCGAGTTGTAAATGCCGCCTGGGACATTCTGAGCGGCGAACCCATTCGCTCCCGGAGTCCCATTCTGCCCCCCATACGGAACGTTGTTCTGAGCCGCCACGCGGGTTTTGAAGGCCGTCCCAAAGTTCTCGCTGAACGAAACCGTGCTGGCCGGTGTCAGATTCTGACTGTTACATTGGCTGGCCGTCGGAGCAGCGCTGGCCGAGGTCGTGATCCCAGGCGTCACAAACCCCACGTACGGTTGCGGGTTATTAGAAATGCCCACGGTGGCCGCTCCGTTGAACGAAATCGAAGTCTGCACCGGGCCGGCACCGGAACTAACGTCCGTGCCCAGCACGTTCG
This sequence comes from Candidatus Solibacter sp., assembly GCA_025463045.1. Lineage (GTDB taxonomy): Bacteria > Acidobacteriota > Terriglobia > Bryobacterales > Bryobacteraceae > Solibacter. Next base: position 6,894 of record JAOAPT010000069.1, on the reverse strand, counting down.
CATTTACGCGAACGTTGGTGATGCGGTAAACGCGCCACGTGTTATTGCCCGGAGGCAGTACGGGAATACCGTAAAACGTGACTGAGTTGCCGTTGACCACTCCTTGAAAAATATTTCTGCCCGGCGTGGTGGCCGCCGTACCCTGAGGGTTGTCGGTAGCAACCGGAATTGTGCTCCCGGACTTCTGCGAGACATATTGCACGCAGCCAGTTAGAGGCGTCGGGCAGAGACTCAGCGGCGCCGCTGGCCCGAAGCCGGGCACCGGGGCAATCAGTCCTGAACCAGGTTCGTCGATCAACAGCAGCGCTTCAGAGGCATTGCCGCCCTGCGTTAGCAGCCGGCTGGTCACCGGAACGTTGTAGAACACGGTCAGATTAGCCTGCGGAATCGCCGTCCCCACCTCCGGCGTAGTACCTCCCGTGCAAGTGAGCGTAATATCGCCGGTTTGCTCCGTGAGCCCTTCACCGCGCAAATTTGGTGTCACCGTGACGTTGGTGGTGCACGTAGGCTGGCCTGGCAAGGGGATCGTGACGACGTTGGGCAATCCAGGCGAGATGTTCACCGGGACGCCGCCATTCGATGCGCTGGCACCGGTAATGGTCACGGTATAACTTTGACCTCCGGCAGCCGACACGGGCAGCAAGAAAGTCAGTGCGCCGAGTGGCTGGGTCGAAACGGGATTGCTCGTTTGTGACCACGAAACACTCATTGAATTACTAGTACCGTCCGTGCTTTTTACTGCGCCCGGGACGGATTGGCCGAATCCCAGTTGCCCCGATGTTAGTGCCGGCGCCGAGCCATTCGGCGTCACCGCTACGTTAAACGCAAAGCTGTCCACCGTCGGGACCGCGCCCAGTCTCAGGCTTACCGAGCAGGGAACCACGCTACCCGCGGTGGCTTGGGGGGGACACACGAGATCGATCCAGTTCGGCCCTACGAATCCGGTTGTCGCGCTCGGCGCAAGCACGGTGCTCAGATCGTCGACACTCCCCCCAGGCGATCCACCGCCCGCAACTGTCGCGTGGTTGGTCAGCGGAGAACTCGCGTTCGTCGCAACGTTGACGAGTACTGTGATTGCCGGAAAGCTCGCTCCCGCGGCCACCACGTCCGAGCGCGTGCAAGTGAGTGTGCCAAGCGTGCAGGACCAGCCCGAGCCACTGATCGAAGTAGCGCTCATTCCGGCAGGCATGGTGTCCTGTACCGTAACGAGCGAGCCATTCGTGCTGACTAACGCGTTATTGGTGACTGACACGCTGTAACTAGCCCCAAGCTGCCCTTGAACGAAAGCCCCGGAGTGGCTCTTCGAGATACGCAAACTCGGTAAGTTGGCCGCCAGCAGACTTCTTGCGGGATCCGGATCTGGTACGAACCTGGGAACGGACAGTGCCGCCGATGCCGCCGCGCTGGCCGCAAAATTTGTCGGTGTGGGCGCGTAGCTCAGATTAACTGTGATCCCTCCCGAAGGTGCAACCCCGGGATAGACGTAAACCACGAAATTCAAATTCTCCAGCGCGTTCGGATTCGTGTCGATCACCTCCCAAATGGCGGTGGCCGAGCCGTTGGTTACCGGGATTTCCACCATCGGCGCTAACCCCCCCGGCCCAAGACCTGTGGCCGCCACCGGGTCCAGTGTCCCGGTTTCGCTGGCCGTCAATTGCGCGAACCCGGTCGTCCCCGTGTTCGCCGCGCTGCCGCCGATCACGGCCGGGAGCGCAATCGGCGCCCCACTTCCATCGACGTTCGACACCGAGACGAACAACCGGAGACCGGTCGGGACGTTGTTAAAGACCGCCTTCAGACGCGTGCCGGAATCCGCCAAACCCGCGATCGGTCCGGACCCCGCGGGCAGAACGAATCCCGATTCGGAGTCGTACACCGCGCCTGGAACGTTCTGAGCGGTGAACCCGTTCGACCCCGGCGTGCCGTTCTGGCCGGCGTTCGAAGTATTATTCTGCGCCATCACACGGGTCTTGAACGCCGTCTTAAACTTCTCGCCAAACGAGATGGTCGCCGCCGGCGTCAGATTCGCAATGTTGCACCCGCCACACGTGGGAGGGGCTCCTACGGATCCGGCAAGACTACTGGTAACGAACGCCACCAGCGGGATCGCGTTGGAGACCAACAGTGACGTCGCTCCGCTAGTAGACAGCGACGCCTGAACCGGAGTCAGCGAACCGAAGCTGAGGAGCGGGTTCGCATTTACGCGAACGTTCGTGATCCGGAAAACCCTCGTGCCGCTGCCCGGAGCCAGCACGGGGATTCCGAAAAACGTCACGGAGTTACCGCCCACCACACCCTGGAACACGTTCTTGCCGGGCGTGCTGGCACTCGTCCCTTGCGGACTGTCGGTGGCAACGTTGACACCGGATTTCTGTGAAACATACTCGGTACACCCCACCAGCGGTGTGGCGCAGGGACTCTGCGGCGCCGCTGGTCCAAAGCCCGCCACTGCGGCCGGCAAACCGGAACCCGGTTCATCAATAGTTAGCAGCGCCTCCGAAATCAAATCGGACACGCCGTTGACCGGTAGCAGCCGGCTGGTCACCGCCGTGTTGTAGAACACCGTGAAGTTTACCGCGGGGATCGATGCTCCCACCGCAGGTGCGATCCCACCTATGCAACTGATTGTGATGTCGCCCACCTGCTCGGTATAGCCTTCGCTGCGTACCGTCGGCGTTGCTCCTAAAACGGTGCACATGAGTTGCGAGTTGCCGGTGGTAGTTTGAGCAATAGCGGCCAGAGGAAGAAGAAGGGTGCTGAGGATTGTCAGGGTCCGGAGGTTCATGGGATCCATCAGAATAGCAGATGTTTTGTGAGAAACCTCACGCCGGTACGTCTTGCCCCGGGCCCTTCGCCCTCGCATGATATGTTGGACCTAATGCCCAACGAGAACCCCTTTCAGGACCCGCTCCGCTTCGAACGGCAAGTTCCCGAGTGCGTCATCGTCATCTTCGGGGCCAACGGCGACCTGACCAAGCGCAAACTCCTGCCCGCCCTTTATCGACTCGCCTTCGATCGCCGTCTCGCCGCGGGATTCGCCGTCGTCGGTATCTCCCGCACTCCGATGTCCGACGATCAGTTCCGCGACAAAATGCGCGAGAGCGTTGAGCAGTTCTCCGAGGACACCAAACTCGATGAGGAGGTCTGGAGCGCCTTTGCCCGCGGCCTCTACTATGTCGCCGGCGACATCGGCGACGCCGGCCTCTATCAGCGCCTCAACCAGAAACTCGGTGCGATCGAGACCGAACGCCACACCGGCGGCAATGTCCTCTTCTATCTCTCCACCCAGCCCAGCCAGTACGCCGAAATCGCGCACGGCATCGGCGCCGCCGGCATGGGGAAGGGAAATGGCTGGCGCCGCCTCGTCGTCGAGAAACCCTTTGGCCACGACCTCGCCAGCGCCAAGGAACTCTCCAACCGCCTCCACGAAGTCTTCGACGAATCCGACGTCTACCGCATCGATCACTACCTGGGCAAGGAGACCGTCCAGAACATCCTCGCCTTTCGCTTCGGCAACGGCATCTTCGAACCGCTCTGGAATCGCCGCTACATTAACCACGTCCAGATCACCGGCGCGGAATCCATCGGCGTCGAAGGCCGCGGCGCTTACTATCAGGAAGCCGGCGCGCTCGACGACATGATCCAGAATCACCTGCTCCAGGTCATGGCCACCGTCGCCATGGAGCCCAGCGCGAGCTTTCGCGCCAACAGCGTCCGCGACGAGCGCAGCAAACTCCTCCGCTCCATCCGCCCCATGACGCCCGACGAAGTCCGCCAAAACGCCGTCCCCGGCCAGTACGGACCCGCACGCATCGGCGGCCAGGACGTCCCCGGCTTTCGCCAGGAACCCGGCGTCGACCCGAACTCGCAGACCAACACCTACGCCGCCGTCACCTTCTTCGTCGATAACTGGCGATGGGCCGGCGTCCCGTTCTACGTCCGCACCGGCAAGCGCCTCGCCAAGCGCGTCAGCGAAATCGCCATCCAGTTCAACTCCGCGCCGCTCCACCTCTTTAATCAGGATTCCGGCGACCCCGGCGTCAATCTCCTCATCCTCCGCATCCAGCCCGAGGAAGGCATCTCGCTCAAGTTCCTTTCCAAACGCCCCGGCAGCGGCATGACCCTGCGCCCCGTCTCGATGGATTTCAACTACGGCTCGAGCTTCGGCGAGCGCTCTCCGTCCGCGTACGAAACGCTGCTGCTCGACGCCATCGTTGGCGACCCCACCCTGTATACTCGCCAGGACATGGTGGAGGCCAGTTGGAGCGTCGTCGAACCGATCCAGAACGTCTGGCGCGAAACCAAATCCGAATTTCCCAACTACCCCGCTGGAAGCTGGGGACCCGCGGCCGCCGACGTGATGCTCGCGCGCCGCGGCCACGTCTGGAGGAAACCATAATGTCCGCCACCGTCGCTCCCGACAAGATTCTCAAAGAGCTCGCCGCGCTCTGGACACAAGAGGGCAAGCTGGGCGAAGCCGGCGTCCTTCGCGCCTGCTCCATGACGCTCCTCGTCATGAGCGACGCCACCGACGACGCCGCGGCACTCGGCGAAACCATCGCCGCGCTCATGCCGCAGCATCCCGCCCGCTCCATCCTCATCCGCCTCAGCGGCGATGGCGAACGCGCGCTCTCCGAGCGCGTCTACCAGCAGTGCTGGAAGCCCTTCGGACAGCGCCAGCAGATCTGCTGCGAGCAGATCGAAATCACCGCGTCCGACGCCGCCCTCGCCGACCTCCCGAGCGTTCTCCTTCCCCTGATTGTTGCCGATCTCCCCGTGATTCTCTGGTGCCGCAGTCCACGCCTCACCCAAATGCCGGAGTTCCGCGATATCGCCAAGGTCGCCACCCGGGTGGTGATCGATAGCGCCGCCGGCGCTAACGCCACCGACACCATCCGGCGCATCGCCGACGCCGTCCGCCGCGGCATGGTGCTCGCCGATCTCGCCTGGACGCGCCTCACCCGCTGGCGCGAAACGCTCTCCCGCGTCTTCGAAAATCGCGACACCCTGGCACGCCTCTCCGAAATCCAAACCATCAAGGTGACGTACGGCCCTGGCTACGAAGCCGCCGCCTGGTACTTCGCCGCCTGGGTGGTCAATGCACTTGCGCAAGCCGGCGTGATGGCCACCGCCGCCGTCGCCTCCGGCGCGCCCACGCTCCGCCTCGAACTCGCCGGCACAAGCGGTCTCCGCGTCACCCTCGCGCGCGAGGAAGATCGCCTCGTCACTACCGTCGACGATCAGTCCAACTGTACCCACCTGCCCGTCGCGTCGGACTACCTCATCATGCGCGAGGAACTCGCCATCATGTGCCGCGACGCCGTCTTCGAACGCACCCTGGCGTCCGCCGCCCAGCTTGCGGTATCTTCGTCATCACAACCACAATGAGCGCTCACTGGAAAAAGCTCTCCGATCCGCGGGCCGCCGCCGAAGCATGCGCGCATCACGTCATCGGCCGGCTCGACGAGGCCATCTCCGGACAGGAGTTCGCCACCTTCGCCGTCTCCGGTGGATCCAGTCCGAAACTCCTTTTCCAAATTCTCGCCGCCACCAAATTCCCCTGGGATAAGGTGCACATCTTCTGGGTCGACGAACGCTGCGTCCCGCCCACCGATGATCAGAGCAACTTCAAACTCGCCGAGGATTTCCTGATCCGCCCCGCTCACATCCCCGGGCGCAACGTCCACCGCGTGTTGGGCGAACTCCCGCCCCCGCTCGCCGCCCAACGCTACGTCGACGACATTACCGACTTCTTCGGGCTCGAGCCCGGGGAGATGCCGCGCTTCGACGTCGTACACCGCGGAATGGGCCCAGACGCGCACACCGCCAGCCTCTTCCCCGGCGAGCCCCTGATCGATGACCGCGAGCACATCGCCGCCCCCGTCTACGTCGAAAAGTTTCACCAGTGGCGCGTGACGCTCCTCCCCGGCGCGCTGCTCGCGGCGAAGCACACCGTCTTCCTCGTTGTCGGCGAAGACAAACAGGAGGCCGTCCGCGCGGTATTTAAGGAAGAGTACGATCCCAAAAAATACCCCGCCCAAATCGCCTCCCACCACGGCCGCGGTGTCGCGTGGTTCCTGGACGACGCAGCGGGAAAACTGCTGGACTAGGCCGTTGATTGTCCTGACGATCGGCCACTCCACCCACCCGATCAAGGAATTCATCCATCTTCTGAAGTCACACCAGGTGCAGCGCCTGGTAGACGTGCGTACCGTCCCGCGCTCCCGGCACAATCCGCAGTTCAACCGAAGCGAGCTATCGTCCGCACTGCATTCCGCGCGCCTGCACTACCGGTACATGCCGGGGCTCGGCGGCTTCCGCCATGCATCGCCGGATTCCCTCAACACCGCTTGGCGCAATGCGAGCTTCCGCGGTTATGCCGACTACATGCAGACGCCGGAATTCCGCAATCACCTCGACGATCTCGTGAAGCTTGGGGCGTCGGAGCGGGTGGCCATCATGTGCGCCGAGGCCGTTCCCTGGCGCTGTCATCGCTCCCTCATCGCGGATGCGCTGTTGGCGCGCGGAATCGAGGTCTTCGAAATCGCCGGCGCGACGCGTGCGCGCCCCCATACCCTGACGCCCTGGGCGAAGCTCAGCGGCACGCAGGTCACTTACCCCGCGGAACCGTCGAAGGACATCAGCGGATAAACGTGCCCTGGTGAGCAACCAGCCACCATCGTCCCGGCGTCCAGGCCCCGAATCGTGATTCTCGCCATTCGCCGACGATCGCAGGTTGGACATGTGCATCACATGTTTGTATGCTGTGAACATGTCGAAGATGATCCAGGTGAGGGACGTGCCGGACGAGGTCCACCGCAATCTTAAATCACGAGCTGCACGTGAGGGCATGAGCCTGTCCGACTTTCTCAAGAGGGAATTGGCGCGTGCGGC
>JAOAPT010000014.1 GCA_025463045.1 Candidatus Solibacter sp. | reverse complement strand
CGCGGCTCCGATTGATGTACGTTCTTCAAGGGAGTTCTTCATGGCCCCGTTCGGGGCCACAACAAGGGATGAAAGTCTACGATCGCTTCTTGGCGCGTTATTTTCAAGGGAGCGGTGGCTGCCGCCGAAGAGGGCCACCGCTTGCTCACGGTCGCGGATCACTATCTCAATTGACGATACAAACCCTTACCTGCTTGCAAAGGCGGACGAAAAGAGCTTAAGTAGTGATTACGGGAACGGCGCGCAAGCACTCGGTACGGCCACGTCTGCCCGAAAGAACAAGGAGTTCGCAATGAGTAATCCGCTCGACCGCAGAGATTTCCTGAAAACCGTGGGAGCCACCGGAATCGCCGCCACCTCCGCGATGGCCGCAAAGACCAGCAGCAAAATGTCGGGGGGCCGTGTGATCGGCGCCAACGACCGGATCAACGTCGGCGTGATCGGCTGCGGAGGCCGTGGACGCTACGACGCGCAGGCCTTCGACGCCTTCGGCAAGAAGAATAACGCCTGCCAGATTGTCGCCGCGTGCGACGTCTACGAGAAGCGCAAGAAGGTGACCGCCGATAAGTTCAAGGTGAAGGGCTACCTGGACTATCGCGAACTGCTCAACCAGAGCGATATCGACGCGGTGATCGTCGCCAGCCCCGACCACTGGCACGGCAAAATGGCGATGGACGCCATGGATCACGGCAAGGACGTGTACCTCGAAAAGCCGATGGTCCACACCAACGAAGAAGCGCGCCAGTTGGTGAACACCGTCAAAGAGACGAAGCGCATCTTGCAGGTCGGCTCTCAGACCACCTCCGCCGACATCTGGTGGAAGGCGAAGAAGGCGATCGCGGACGGCATGATCGGGCAGATGATCGAGAGCCAGGGTTCCTATCACCGCAACGGCACCGAAGGCGAATGGAACTGGCCCATCGAGGCCGGCGCCGGCCCCGATGGCAAGGGCGACGACTTCATCGATTGGAACATGTGGCTCGGCACGCAGTACAAACTCGCGCCCAAGCGCCCCTGGGATGCCGACCGCTTCTTCCGCTTCCGCAAGTATTGGGATTATTCACTCGGCATCGCGAGCGATCTGTTCTATCACGTGATCGCACCGCTGAATATCTGCTGGGACGAGCCGCAGTTCCCCACCAAGGTCATGGCGACCGGCGGCATCTACGTCTTCAAGAAGCTGCCCGACGGCAAGCCGGATCGCGAAGTGCCGGACACCTTCCACCTGCTCGCCGAGTATGCGAAAGGCCACTCGCTGGTGCTTAGTTCGTCGATGGCGAACGACACCCACATCCCCGGTATGATCCGCGGGCATGAGGGCACGATCATCATGGTGGAGCACGGCCAGTTCGAGCGCAACGTCCCCTACATCACCGTGAAGCCGCAGGTGCGAGGCGGCAAGGCGATCGGCGGCGAAGCGTACGAGAAGAAGTTCGGCCTCAAGGACATTCAGATCCCGATCGATCAGCGGGATATGATGGACGCGCACATCGACAACTTCCTGAGTTGCATGCGCAGCCGCGAGAAGCCGCACCTCGACGTTGAAACCGGCGCGCGGGCCGTGGTGGTCATCAACCTGGCCGCCCAGTCCTACCGCGAAGGCAAGACGATGTATTGGGACGCCGCTCACTGGAAGGCGTCGGACAAGCCCGTCAAAACGTAGTTCTCAAAGGGGTGGGGCAGGTCGCGCGGCCTGTCCCACTCTGAACACCGCGTCCCACGTTTGAACACTCCCTTCTTCGTTTTTTCCCTCTAACTCCCTTATTTCGCGCGGAAGTTTGCGTGCCTGCACGTCCAGCCGGGGGAGGTCATCCATGCCGAATAAAGAACGCATTCGCGAGGCGGTGAGCGGATTGCCCACGCTGGAGCACCTGGTGGAGCGCACCGAGGCGGGCTGGAAGCTCGCGGCGCTCGAATGGGAGCGTCCCTCGGCCGCCGTGCCGATTGCCGCCAACCAGCAGGTGATGGAAGAGATCCCATTCGGGCTGCGCGTTTCCGATGATTGTTCCGGCCTGGTGGAGAGCGGAACGGAGCGGCAGATCATCATCACGGCGCTCGATATGATCGTCGAGGACCGCCCGCTTTCGCAGGTCGCGGAGGAGTTGAATCGCCGCGGACACACCCAACGCGATGGTCGACCGTGGACTCCCTCGGCGCTGTTCACGCTGCTGCCCCGAATGATTCAGGTAGGACCCCGAGTGTTCACCAGCGACGAGTGGGTGACGCGTAAACAGCGACTTCCGCGAGTCGTGTGAATCGCTATGCCGCGAGCGCGCGGCAGAGCACGTCGAGCGCGAAGGCCGCGTCGTCGGGACCGACAGGACGTCCCCAATTGCGCAGTTGGCGTTCCATGATGCCACGACTCAGATCGCTGACGGTCGCGGCGGCGAGTTCCGGGTTCACCGGGCGGATCTCGCCGCGCGCGGCGGCGACGGCGAAGACTTGAGCGAGTTGCGCTTCGCCTTGCTGTATGAGGTGCATGAACTCGGGGTTGAGCTTGCCGTGCATAAACATACCGCGGAACTCGCTCATGTAGATCCGCAGGAAATCCTGGTGGCTTTCGAAATAATTGAGCCGGACCTGCAGGTACGCGCCCAGCTTCTCGCGCCACGTGGGCGCGGCATTCATGGCAGCGCGCGAATCGGCGTCCAGTTGTCGCGCCTCCTCGAGCAGCGCGGCCAGATAAATCTGTTCCTTGGAGGGGAAGTAGAGGTACAGCGTCCCCTTCGCGATGCCCGCCTGTGTTGCGATATCGTCGACCACAGTGCTGGCGTATCCCTGACGGGCAAACACCGCCCGCGCGGCCTGAAGAATCGCGCAACGGCGCTTCTCCGTAGCCGCCTTGCGTCCCGGGGAGCTTACTGCCATCAAAATGACTACCTGGTCATAATTATACGCGGAGTAGCTTGATTTGGGCGCTTCTTCTTTGAATCTTACGCCGTCTCCGGCAAATCAAAATGACTGTCGGGTCAGAACAGCACGTTTGGAGCGTTTCGTAATGAATAAGCCAAAATGGTCAGCAGTCCTCCTGATCGCAATCCTCGCAGCCTTGGTCGGCTGCGGGTCGAAGGGGCAGGAGAAGGTTGCCGCGCAGGCGCCGCCACCGACGGTGGAGATCACCCAGGCAGCGCCCGGCGACGCCGATATTTACGTGGAATACCCGGGGCAGACGTACGCCCGAAACATGGTCGACGTTCGCGGCCGCGTCGAAGGCTACATCGAGAAGTGGCTGTTCCGCCCAGGGCAGGAAGTCACCGCCGGTCAAGCGCTCTACGTCCTCGATCTTCGGCCGTTCCAGGCGCAGGTGCAGCAGGCGCAGGGAACTTTGAAGCAGACCGAAGCGGACCTGGATTTCGCGAACCGGCAGGTCTCCCTGCGGCAGGCGGAGGCCAACCTCGCGGCCTCGCAGTCCAACCTCGTGAAGGCGCAGCAGGACTATGAGCGCCTCAAGCCGCTGGTGGAGCAGGACGCCGCCGCCAGGCAGGAATTGGATGCCGCCGTCGCGACGCTGCGTTCCGCCGAGGCAAGTGTGCGCGCCAATCAGGCGAATGTCGAGCAGACGAAGCTGACCACCGAAACGCAGGTGCAGTCCACGCAAGGCAAGGTCCAGGCGCAGCACGGCGCACTCGAAACTGCGTCGCTGAATGTACAATACGGCACGATTCGCGCGCCAATCAGCGGTCTGATCGGCGACACCCTGGTGCCCGTCGGCGGGTTGGTCAACCCGAACGCGACGCAACCGCTGACGACGATCGTGCCGCTCGATCCGATCTTTGTACGGTTCAAGGTGAGCGAGGCACAGTACCTCGAGTTCATGGGGAAAAAGGGCGGCCCGGCCAAGGAAGGCCCGGCGCTCCATTTGGTCCTTGCCGATAACACCGTGTTCCCGTCGACGGGCAAAATCACCAACACGTTGAATCAGGTCGATCCGCGAACGGGCACGCTGGAACTGCAGGCCGAGTTCCCCAATCCGCAGCACCGGTTGCTGCCCGGCCAGTTCGGCCGCGTGCGCTACGTGGCGGAGCACCGCACGGGTGTGATCCTGATTCCGCAGCGCGCGGTGCAGCAGAACCAGAGCATCCAGACGGTGTACACGGTCGGTCCCGGCGACAAGATCGAATCGCGCCCGGTGAAGACCGGCGCGCGCGTAGGCGATTCCTGGCTGATCGAGCAGGGAATCGATCCGGGCGATCGCGTGGTCGTCGAGGGATTGCTGACGGTTCGCCCCGGGGCAGTCGTGCATCCGATTCCGTATCAGGACAAGCCTGCGGCCCAGAGAAAGGCGAGCTAGGTACCGCGTGAGCAAGCGGTCTCCCGATACGTTAGTGAGCTTCCGAAAGGTTGTATAGGTCATGGCAAGATTTTTTATCGATCGCCCCGTATTCGCGATGGTGATCGCCATCGTGATTGTGATTCTTGGAGCGGTGGCGATTCCCGGGCTGCCGATTTCGGCGTATCCGCAAGTAGTTCCGCCGGCCGTGCAGATCACGGCAACGTTTCTGGGCGGTAACGCGCAGGATTTGGAAAAGACCGTTTCGCAACCGATAGAGGAACAGCTCGTCGGGCTCGACGGCATGTTGTACTACCAATCGACCAGCGCGAACAACGGGCAGTTGATCATCACCGTCACGTTCAAACTTGGCACGAATCCGGACATCGCGACGGTGCAGACGCAGAATCGCGTGAACGTGGCTCTGCCGCGCCTGCCTCCGGAAGTGCAGCGGCAGGGCGTGGTCGTGAAGAAGGTGTCGTCGGCGTTCCTGATGGCGGTCAGCCTGGTGGCGACCGACCCGCGGTATGACGCGCTGTTCCTTACGAATTACGCGCAAATCAATCTCGTGAATCAGATCGGCAGCCTGGCGGGCGTCGGCGAATCGCGCCTCAGCTCGCAGCAGGTCTACTCGATGCGCGTTTGGCTGAACCCCGACAAGATGACGAAACTGGGGATCACGGCGACCGACGTTTCGAATGCCGTGCAGGCGCAGAACCGGCAAAATCCAGCGGGTGCGATCGGTCAGGCGCCATCGCCGCGCGGCACGGATTTTCAGTACGCCGTCACCGCGCCCGGCCGTCTCACCGACCCCAACGAGTTCGCCGATATCGTGGTGCGCGCTCAGCCCGACGCCTCGCTGGTGCGGGTGCGCGACATTGGCCGCGTGGAACTCGGCGCGCAGACTTATAGCGGGTACAGCAGGTTGAACGGCAAACCCTCGGCGAACGTGATTGTGTACCTCGCGCCCGGCGCGAATGCAGTGGAGACGGCGGACGCAGTCATCAAGTACATGGAGAGCGTGAAATCGAGCTTCCCCAAGGGCGTCGGTTACGTGGTGCCGTACAACTCGACGATGTTCGTCCGCGCTGCCATCAAGGACGTGCTGATCACACTGCTCGAAGCGATCGGGCTCGTGATTCTTGTGGTGTTCGTGTTCCTGCAGAACTGGCGCGCCACACTGATTCCGCTGCTCACGGTGCCCGTGGCCGTCATCGGCACCTTCGCCGTATTCCCGCTGCTCGGATTCTCTATCAACATCACGAGCATGTTCGGACTTGTGCTGGCGATCGGTATCGTGGTGGACGACGCGATCGTCGTAGTGGAAGCGGTACAGCGCCATATCGACGACGGGATGAAGCCCGCCGAAGCGACGGCGCGCGCGATGTCGGAAGTCTCCGCGCCGGTGGTCGCGATCGCATTCATTCTGGCCGCGGTGTTTATTCCGGTGGCGTTCATCGGCGGCATCAGCGGCGAGATCTACAAACAGTTCGCGCTGACGATTGCGGTCTCGGTGCTGCTCTCGGCGTTCAGCGCTCTCTCGTTAAGTCCGGCCCTCTCGGCGCTGCTGTTGCGCCCGCACGGGAAATCAAAATCGTGGATCTCGAAACAGCTCTCGAAACCATTCGACTGGTTCAACAGCACGTTCGAATGGACGACCAATCGCTATCTGACCGTGGTGACAATGTTCATGCGGCGGACGGCTCTCCCGGTGCTGATATTGCTCCTCGTCGCGGGGCTGGCGGTCGGACTGTTCAAGCGCCTGCCCGTGGGCTTCCTGCCCTCGGAGGACCAGGGCGCATTTTTCGTATCGATGCGGCTGCCCGATGGAGCATCCACGGAACGCGCCGATCTTGCCGCGCAAAAAATCGAAAAAGTCATCAGCAAACTGCCCGGCGTCGACAAGTATTTCGTGTTGGGCGGACTGGATATCGCGACGGGCACGTCGAATTCGAACGTCGCGACCGTGATCGCCACGCTCAAACCGTGGGAAGAACGTACGAGTAAAGAGACGCAGCTCGATGCCATCCTCGGCGCGGCACAACGAGGCTTTGCCGGCGTGCCGGAGGCGTTCACTTTCGGCTTCGGACTACCGCCGATTCTCGGATTGAGTCCGACGGGCGGTTTCCAGTTCATGCTGGAGGATCGCGCCGGCGGCGACATTGCGACGCTCGCGCGCGCTGCCGATACGTTGACGGCCGCGGCCCGCAAACGGCCGGAGCTGGCGAACGTGATCAGCACGTTTCGTCCTTCGGTGCCCGGATATTCCATCGATATGGATACGGACAAGCTCCAGACGCTGGGGATCTCGCTGACCGATGCGTACAACACGCTTCAGACGTTTCTGGGCGGCTTGTACGTGAACGATTTCAACCAGTTCGGCCACACTTGGCAGGTCTTGCTGCAGGCCGAGCCGGAGTTCCGCGACCAGCCGTCGAGTATCGGACGTTACTACGTGCGCAACTCGAGCGGCGGCATGGTTCCCATGTCCACACTGGCGACGATCACGCCTTCGGGCGGCCCCGACGTGGTCTACCGCTACAACCGGTTCCGGGCGATCCAACTGCTGGGCGGTCCGGCGCCGGGGTATTCCAGCGGCCAGGCGACGGCGGCCATGGAAGAGCTCGCGGCGGGGCTGCCGCAGGGCTTCGGTTTCGAATGGACCGGCACAACGTATCAGGAAAAGCAGGCGCAGGGCAACGAAGGCGCGATCTTCGGCTTCGCGGCCGTGCTGGTCTTCCTCTTCCTCTCCGCGCTGTATGAGAGCTGGTCGATTCCGTTCGCGGTGTTGTTCGCGCTTCCGCTCGGGATGTTCGGCGCGCTGCTCGGCGTATACCTGCGGTCGTATCCGTACGACATTTACACGCAGATCGGCATCGTGACGCTGATCGGGCTGGCAGCGAAGAACGCGATTCTGATCGTGGAGTTCGCCAAGGATAGCCACGAGCACGGCAAGAGCATTCGTGACGCGGCACTCGAGGCCGCCCACCTGCGGCTGCGTCCGATTCTGATGACGTCGTTCGCATTTATTCTCGGCGTGCTGCCGCTGGTACTGGCTAGCGGAGCAAGCTCGGGCGCGCGCCGGTCGCTCGGTACGGCGGTGTTCAGCGGCATGTTATCGGCAACGCTGCTGGCGATCTTTATCGTCCCGGTGCTGTACCTGATTATTGAAAGCTGGGTGGAACGGCGAAGACCGGCGGAAGCCGGCTCGCAGGTTCCGGAGGCGGCACAATGAAGCGGTGGATTTTAGGTTTGAGCGTTCTGGTGCTGGGCGGCTGTGCGATGGGGCCCAACTACAAGCGTCCGCAAGTCGCGCTGCCGCCGGAATTCCGCGGCGCGCCGGCGAGCGACCCGGCGGCGTCGGTTGCCGACACCAAATGGCAGGATCTGTTTCCCGACCCGACGCTCAACCAGATGGTCACCACGGCGCTGAAAAATAACTTCGATCTGCGGATCGCGGCAGAGCGTGTGGAGCAAGCGCGCGCGCAGCTCGGCATCACGCGCGCCAACCAATTCCCCGCGCTCGATGCCCAGGTCGGCTTCACGGGGACGCGAAGTTCCAGCATCGGAGCGAATACGTTCCTGCCCGCAGGCACTCCGATCCAGTCCTCATACACGTCCCTGGGGGCGGCGCTCTCGTGGGAACTCGATATCTGGGGGCGGCTACGGCGGCTGACGGAAGCGGCGCGCGCGCGCTACCTGGCGAGCAATGAGGCGCGGCGCGCGGTCGACGTGTCGCTCGTCGCCAACGTCATGGAGAGCTACTTCCAACTGCTCGAGCAGGATCTGGAGCTGGACATCAGCAACAAGACGCAGGGAATCGCGCAGAACAGTCTCAACCTCGTGGAGCTGCGCCGGCAGCGTGGTGCGGCCTCCGGCCTGGATGTGCGGCAGGCGGAGCAGTTGATTTACGCGGCAAGCGCACAGCGCGCGGCGGCGGAACGGGCGATCGCGCAGAGTGAGAATCTGCTGAGCCTGCTACAGGGTGCCGTTCCCGGGACGCAGGCGCGAGGACGAAAGCTGGAAGAGATTCCGCTGCCGGCGCAACTGCCGGCCGGGCAGCCCGCCGCGTTGTTGGAGCGGCGTCCCGACATTCGCGAGGCGGAGCAGAACCTCGTGGCCGCCAACGCGCAGATCGGCGCGGCGCGTGCGCTCTACTTTCCGCAGATCTCGCTGAGCGCGTTCGCAGGCGGACAGAGCCGCTCGCTGCTCCAACTCGCGAGCTCGCCGGCACGGGTATACACGGTCGCCCCGGCCGCGCTGCAATCGATCTTCAACGCCGGACAGATCCGCAATACGGTGCGGTTCAGCGAGGCGCAACAACGCGAACTGCTGATCACCTACCAGCGATCCATCTACACGGCGCTGAGCGAAGTGGCCGACGCACTGGTGAGCTTCGACCGGTTGCGCGAGCAGCGCGTGCAGGAAGAGAAGTTGGTAGCCACGCTGGAAGATACCCTGCGGCTCTCGGAACTACGCTATCGCGGCGGGCTGGATAGCTTCCTGCAAGTGCTGGACGCGCAGCGGAATCTCTTCAACTCACAATTGACGCTCGCTCAGCTTCGGCTGCAGGAGCGGGTGAGCGTTGTGCAGTTGTATCGCGCACTCGGCGGCGGCTGGAGCTAGGTTAGGCAAATCCCATGGGCGTGCGGCCCACCAAACGCGACGAAGAACGAGCTCCCCAATCCGAGCCGCGACCGTCAGGGAGCGGTGGCCACGCGACCACCGCTCCGTAACCGTCGCGGCTCCGATTGGTTTTTGTGTTTATGCCTCGCCGCTCACCGTCTCGAGCAGCGTCACCACGCGCCGCCGAACGGGGCGGAGGAGCGGGAATCCGGAGAGCTTAATCAGGCCGACCACGATTCCGACACTCTGGTCGACCAGCGCATGGGTGCGCTTCTGACTCGCTGACCGGTCGTAGATCCAGAAGAGAATCAGCCCCATCTGGTACATCCAGAGAATCCGCGGCAGTACGCCCTGTAGGTCGGGTGAGATCCTAACTCGGCTGTCTTCGAGCGCACGCTCGAAGAACTTCATGTCGCGCTCGCGGATCTCGCGGGTCTGCGCGCTGAAGGGCGAGAGCGGATGGGCCGGGTCGGTGTGGCCCGAAAGCGCTCCGAGCAGCGCACGGTTGGGTTCGAAGTATTTCAGTTTGACCTCGAGCAAGGCGCGGATGCGAGCTTCCAGGCTCTTCGCGCCGGCCAGCGCATCTTCAAGCAGCGGCTCTAGTTCGCACGCGGCATGTTCGTAGAACGCGAGCACGATGGCGTCCTTGGAATCGAAGTAGTAGTAGGCCGCGCCCGTGGCCACGCCGGCGCCGCCTGCGATCTCGCGCATGGTGGCCGATTCAAATCCGCGCCTGCGGAAGAGTTCGATGGCCGCACTCAGGATGCGCTCGCGCGTTTCCTCGCTCTTGGTCTTCGTTTTCATCTCAATCCAGTATCCTGCCGGCAGGCACCGTATGGCCTGAGCGTTCGCGTCCGCGCCCGCGAAGCTTGTGGAAGACGTAGAGATTGAAGAAGTGCATGACGCCGAGCACGAGTAGCACGATGCCGATCTTGTCGGAGAACAACTCGATCGCGGCGCGCGCGTCGGGCACCGCGGCCGTCGTGCTCAAGGCGCGGGTCACATAGCCGGTGTTGATCAGATAGAAGCCGACCACCAGCAGATGATTGACGGAGTCGGCGAGTTCGCTGTTGCCGTGGAACGCATCCACCAGGAAGACGCGCCCGTTCTTCTGCAAACTCCGCGCCACCCAGATGGTGACCCCGAGACTGACCGCCAGGTAGGCGACATACGATATAACAATTTGCACAAGCCCTCCCTCGTTATTGAACGTGTTCAATTCAAAGGTTACGGCCGCATGGCGCGGCTGTCAAGAGAAAGTTGAATGCGTTCAAAAATCGAGAAAGGGACAAAAAAAGGCCGGCCCGGGGTGATCCCCGAGCCGGCCCGACATACCACGCTGCGATCAGAACTTGAAACGCAGCGAAAGCTGAAGGTTACGAACGTCGTTGTTCTTGCCGGTGATCTTCATGAAGCTGGTCAGGTTGGTCGGATCGGTGCCGACGCCATTCCAGTTCGGATGGTTGAAAGCGTTGAATGCCTCCGCGCGGAACTGGAAGGCCATCTTCTCACGAACCGTGAAGTCCTTGAACAATCCGAGGTTCAAGTTTTCAAAGCCAGGATTGTAGATCTGGTCGCGAATACCATCCTGGTGATTGAACGTGCCCTTGGCCGGCGCGGACCACTTCAGCGTGCAACCGGCGCCTACCGCGTTGCAGCCGGCTTCGTTGAACGGATAGACCCACCAGTTGGCGTCGGAGTTCCCGCTGTTGTGCGCCATCGTCTTCTGGTAGTCCAGGCCGCTGTTGTTGTAAACCCAGTATTGACCGATGCCGCCGGTGAGGCTGCCATCGAGGCCGACGCCGACATAATCGGTGGCGCGGCCGACGTTGGTCGGGAGACCGGACTGGAACTGCACCAGGCCGCTCACGCGCCAGCCGCCCATAACCTTTCCGGAGAGACTGGTCTTATTGCGGAAGAACGGCAGCTCATAGAGAAAATTGAGCACAAAGATGTGACGATCGTCGAACTCGGCAGGACCCCACAGGTTGTGCGCGTAATAGGTGTCCGGGATGATGTCACGCTGGTTGGAGCCATCGTCCATGGTCTTGCTCAACGTGTAAGCCACGCCGAACTGGAAGCCCTGGAAGAAACGGCGATTCCACGAAACCTGGAGAGCGTTGTAGGTCGAGCTGGCGACGTTGTCGGTTTCGCGAATCGAGTTGTAGCCCTTATAGGGGCGGAGCGCATCGATGTTCACGCCGGGGTTGGCCAACACCACATCGGGCGTAGGCTGGTTGATGTTGGACTCGCGCTGCAGGTGCAGACCGCGGCGTCCCACGTAACCGACGGAAACCTGGGACTTCCAGGGCAGCTCGCGCTGCACGGTGAAGTTCCAGTTCCAAGCTTCCGGATTCTTGAAATCGCGGCTCTGCGTGGTTACCGTCAGCGGCAAACTGTTGGCCGAGGTGCCGCCGGGGTTGTCCGCGCTGCCGAAGGAGACGTTGGCGGTCGGCTGGAACGGTGGATTGCCGCCCAGGAACACCGAGTCGCTGACACCGAGGCGGGTGAAGAAGCGGCCGCCGCCGGCGCGGATGACCGTCTTCTCGTTTAAGCGATAAGCGAAGCCGGCGCGCGGTTGCCACTGGCC
Organism: Candidatus Solibacter sp.; assembly: GCA_025463045.1. Taxonomy (GTDB): domain Bacteria; phylum Acidobacteriota; class Terriglobia; order Bryobacterales; family Bryobacteraceae; genus Solibacter. The sequence continues at coordinate 7,821 of JAOAPT010000014.1, read as the reverse complement.
ATAGCGAATCTTCGAGAAATAGTCGGGGTATTTGCCGCCGCGGAACAGGTAATCGTATGTCCCGGCGGTCGCTTCGGGGAAGCGGCCTTTAGCCGACGACGGCCAACCGGTGCCCGGGATGACCATCCCGTTATACCGGTCTCCATTGCCGACGATGATCTGGCCCTGATTGGTGCCGGTTGGGATCACGGTGACGGCCTTGGTCGGGTCATACAGGGCCGGGTCGAACACGATCATGTTGCCCCAGAGAGCCTTGTAGGGAACGATGACGGTGTAGCGGAAGCCGTAGTTGACTGTCAACTTCTGGCTGACCTTCCACGAATCCTGCGCATAGGGTTCGAAGGACTGGCCGCGGAAAATCGTGTACGCGCGCTGACCGAGCTCGGAGTACGTATCGAACAGGCCCAAGGCGGTGTTGGCGATCGCGTTGCCGGTCCCAGGCTGACCGGAACGGGTATCGGAGAAGAGGAACTGCCCGTTCTGATTATTGGTGCAGGTGGGGCAGGCGGACACGTTGATTTCGTCGTTGTCGTTCTCGCCGCTCTTCTCGTAGTACATGCCGAACTTCATCGTGTGGCTGCCCTTGATCCACGTGAAGCTGTCGGACACCGTGTAGATCGGCCCGGTGGAGTGAGAGGGGTACGGATTGCCGGTCAGACCGGTCAGGCCGGTGATATTCGCCGTCGGGATGCGGCTCGGGATCAGCTTGCCCACGGGGAAGATGTAGGGATAGTTGATGCCGGCTTTGGCGCGATCGAAGAAGTTTTTCTCGTCCACCGGGATGTAGACGTCATCCAGGCTGACGGTTGCGAGGAACTCGTTGACCTTGGTCGGGCTGATCGTCCAAACGTGATCCAGCGAATTGGTCTGGTTGGGACGGTTGAAAAACTTGGGTGTCTCGGTCGGCGTCCCGTCCAGGGGCTGATATTCGAAGTATGCGTAATTGTTGCGCCGGAACTGCAAGCGCTGCCGGTCGGTAATGTTGATGTCCACCGCCAGCGTGTCTTTGCGGGTATCGGTGGGGTGCATCGCGGTGACCAGGAACAGCTGGTTACTGTTGATCGGGTTGTCCAGATTCGGTCCCGGATAGGCCTTCAGAATGCCGAGGCCGTTTTGGCTCAGCTGATTCTGCGGAATAATATTGCCCGGGATCGGCGCCTTAGTGGTGGGATCGGTGAGCTGCACGACCCTCCCCAGGATGTTCTTGGGATTGATGGTCAGCAGTTCGCTGAAATCGCCCTGGCGCATGAGAGTGGTGGGCACGGTCCAGTTGGCGATGTCGGTCGTCCGGCTCTTCACCCACTCCTGGGCCCAATACCAGAAGAATTTATTCTTCTCGGTGTTCAGCTTTTTCGGAATGTAGAACGGACCGCCGATGTTGTACCCGTACTGGTTGTAGCGGAAGGGCGGGACAGAGTTGAACGGGAACAGGCCCGGAACGTTGGGAGTGTGGTTGCGAGTCCAGGTATTGGCGTTGAAGATTGTGTTGCGAACGTATTCGAACGCCGCGCCGTGGAAGTCGCGGGTGCCGGAGCGCGTCAGGATTCGAATTTGAGCGCCTGAGGTGCGGCCGAATTCAGCCGAGTAGGCAGCGGTGAGAATCTGGACTTCTTCGACGGAATCCACGTCGGCCGCGCCCAGGCTGGTGCCGTTGGAGCGGGTACGGGTGGCCGGTGCGCCGTCGTAGGTGATCAGGTTTTCGGGGTTGCGCGAGCCATTGAAATTGGAAGGACCCTGGCTGAACGCAAAGGAGAGACCAGAGGCGTTGCCGCCGCGAGCACCAGGTGCGAGCGCGGCAAGTCCGACAGGGTTTCTGCCGTTCAGTTCGAGAAGGTCGATCTGCTGGCGCGTGACCTGCGCTTGCACGGTCGCACTCTCGGTCTGTAGAACCTGCGCTGTCGCGGCGACTTCGACGGTTTCGGTGGCGGCGCCGACGGTCAGCGTGACATCGATCCCGAGAGAGGCGCTCGTGTCCAGTTTGTTGTTGACGGACTCATACTTCTTAAAGCCCGGTGCCTCGACTTTGACCGTGTACAGGCCGGACGGGATGTTGGTGACTGTGTAGAAGCCCGAATCATTGGTCGATACGACGCGTTCCGTGCCGGTGGCTTCGTTCCGGACAGTAACTTGCGCCTTCGGGATGATCGCGCCCGAAGGGTCTTTGACGAAGCCCGAGATCGTACCGAGGTCAGATTGGGCGAAAGCGATGTTTAGGCATAACAGCGCTGCGAGGGCGAGCAACGCTGCTCGCAGGGAACCTACGTAGTTCATCCTGTTTTTCTCCTGTTAAAGTAGTTCCGCCACGGGGCGGCATCGGATTGCTAAATTGCCTTCGAGGCGTCATGCGCCAGTCTTCCGAGCGGTCGCCAGTGAAACAGGAGAAAAGTGACTGGCCGTGCGAATTCAAACCAACTCCCCGTTTCACGCTCAACCCCGCTTTTTCAGCATTAGCTCAAATTAATATAGACCCCTATTTAGGGCTACGCAAGCAAAGATTATGTAACGGCAAAATGTCGCATCCTCTCCGAAAAGCTATTCCAAAAACTGAATATTTTCGCGCCGGAAACCCGGATTTCTGCGCATTTCCGGATTTTCCGGACCGGGTCCATGGGGAGCACCTGACTCTACGAGCGACTCTGCATAAGAAGCGTAGCGGATTCCTCCTCATCGGTATAAACTCACACCTATGACCTCACGACGAACGCCCATGTTCGTGGTTGTAGCGGCCCTGTTTGCTTGCCTGCTGCCCGCACAAACGGCTCCAAAAATCACCACTCCCAAGGAAGCCCTTGGCTTCAATCTTGGCGACGATTACCAGGTGGCCAACTACACGCAACTGGAAGCCTACTGGAAAAAACTGGCGACCGAGAGCCCTCGCATGAAACTCGAGAGCATCGGCAAAACGGAAGAAGGCCGCGATCAATGGATGGCCGTCATCACCTCACCGGAAAACATGAAGAAGCTGGCGCGCTATAAGGAAATTGCGGGCAAACTCGCGCATGCCGAAGGCGTGAGTGAACAGGAAGCGCGCGCGCTTGCGAAGGAAGGCAAGGCCGTCGTGTGGATCGATGGCGGACTGCACGCAAGCGAAACGGTGGGTTCGCAGCAACTGATGGAATGGGTCTACCAGATGCTGAGCCGCAACGATGAGGAGACGGTGCGCTTCCTCAACGATGTGATCGTGCTCAACGTACAAGCCAATCCGGACGGCCAGGAACTGGTGGCCAACTGGTACATGCGCGAGAAGGATCCGCTGAAGCGCAGCATGAACGGTCTCCCGCGGCTCTACGCGAAATACGTCGGGCACGACGACAATCGCGATTTCTACATGTCCAACATGAAGGAATCGACCAACATGAACCGTCAGCTCTTCATCGAGTGGTTCCCGCAGATCATGTACAACCATCACCAGACCGGCCCGGCGGGCGCAGTGGTGTTCATTCCGCCGTTCCGCGATCCGTTCAATTACAACTTCGATCCGCTGGTGCCGCTGGGAATCGAAATGGTGGGCACCGCGATGCACAGCCGGCTGGTCGCCGAAGGCAAGGGCGGGAGCGCGATGCGCACCGGCGCGAATTACTCCACGTGGTGGAACGGTGGACTGCGCACCGTGACGTACTTTCACAACATAATCGGAATCCTCACCGAGATCATCGGCAATCCGACGCCGATGCAGATTCCGGTGATCGCCGATAAGCAGTTGCCGCAGGGCGATTGGCCGATGCCGATCAAACCGCAGGAGTGGCACTATCGCCAGTCGATCGATTACGAAATGACGCAGAATCGCGCCATCCTGGACCTCGCATCGCGCTATCGCGAAACGTGGCTGTTCAACATCTGGCGGATGGGGATGAACTCCATCGAGAAGGGCAATCGCGATACGTGGACCGTGACTCCGAAGCGGATCGCGGCGATGGAAGCAGTCGCGGCTGCGAGCCCGCAGGCTGCGAGCCCGCAGGCGCCGGGCGCCGGGGGCGGTCGCGGCGGTCGGGGTGGACGCGGCGGCGCACCTGCGGCTCCGGCTGCGGCAGGTCCGGGCGGCGACGTTCCGGCAGGCGGAGGCACGTTCGGCGGCTTCGCGCGCTCGATTCCGATGGACGTATACAACACGGTTTTGCACGATCCGAAATTGCGCGATCCGCGCGGCTACGTGATTCCCTCCGACCAGTCGGATTTCGCCAACGCCACGGAGTTCATCAACGCGCTGCTCAAGAACGGCATCGCGATTCACAAAGCGACGGCGGCGATCCAGGTAGCCGGCAAAAGCTATCCTGCGGGTTCCTATGTCGTGAAGGCGGCCCAGGCATTCCGTCCGCACGTGATGGACATGTTCGAGCCGCAGGACCATCCCAACGATTTCGCCTATCCCGGCGGTCCGCCGAAACGCCCGTACGACATCACCGGCTGGACGCTCGCAATGCAGATGGGCGTGCAGTTCGACCGCATCATGGAAAGCTTCGACGCGTCGCTGCCGTTGACGAAGATCAGCGGACTGCTGCCGCCGCCGCCGCGTTCCGTAATCGGGCCGGCCAGTCCCGCGGGCTACCTGATCAGCCATCGCATCAATAATTCGTTCGTGGTGATCAACCGGCTGTTGAAAGCCGGCTCCGAGGTCTACTGGCTGAAGTCGGCCGAGAAGGCCGATGGCGAAGATCTGGGCACTGGCGCGATCTGGGTGCCGGCTTCGGCGGCAGCGAAATCCGTGCTGGAGAAGAGCGCCAAGGATAGCGGCGTGCCGGTGCACGCGGTCGCGAAGGCGCCGGTCGGCGAGTCGATGAAGCTCAAGCCCATCCGCATCGGACTCTACGATCAGTACGGCGGATCGATGCCCTCGGGCTGGACGCGCTGGCTGTTCGAGCAGTACGAATTTCCGTTCGAAGTGGTCTATCCGGCGGCGCTCGACGCGGGCGATCTGAAGAGCAAGTTCGACGTCATCGTGTTTACCGACGGTGCGATTCGCCGCGGCGGCGCGGGCGGGCGCGGCGGCGGAGGTGGTGGCGGCGGCTTCGGTGCGGTCGATCCGGCGACCATCCCCGCGGAGTATCAGAGCATGGTGGGCCGCATCTCCGACGATAAGACGATGCCGCAGCTAAAGAAATTCGTCGAGTCCGGCGGCAGCATCGTGACCATCGGCAGCTCGACCAGCATCGCTGAGGTCTTCGGGATTCCGGTGACCAATCATCTCGTGGAAAAAGGTGCCGACGGTAAGGATCATGCGCTGCCGGGAGAAAAGTTCTACATCCCCGGCTCGCTCTTGCGGACGCGCATCGACAACACCAATCCGCTCGCTTACGGAATGCCCGAACAGATCGACGTTTTCTACGACAACAGCCCGGTCTTCCGGATGGGACCCACGGCGGCCATGAAGAAGACCAACACGGTCGGCTGGTTCAGCGGTCCGGAGGTGCTGGATAGCGGCTGGGCGTGGGGCCAGCAGTACCTCGACGGCGGCGCGGCGGTCGCGGAGGCGACGGTTGGCGAAGGTAAGGTCGTGCTGCTCGGACCCGAGGTCAACTTCCGCGATCAGCCGCACGGTACTTTCAAGCTGCTGTTCAACGGGCTGTATTTCGGGTCGGCGAAGGCGGCGGTGCTGAAGTAGGGTAGATAATCAAACCGCTCCCTCCTGCCGGGCCCATTCGGCGGTGAGGGAGCGGTCGACCGCGAAATCCGCTACGGTAATTCGAATCGCCGTCATCGTACGTCTGGGTGTGGACGTCAACCGCGACTCTACTGCAACAGTTCGCGACTAACTGGGGGCACGTCCAGGACCAGCGACCTCACCTCTAAGTCATTGATCCAGATAGGCCTACGGGGATATCCCGGGTTTCGCTACTGCCCGTTATTGGGACTGACTGTGCCGGAAACGGGACCCAGCATCGCCGCCCCGTAGACTTTCCCGGCAGTCCCATCCTGTACGAAAACGATGACGCGTCCCGTGCCGGCGGGGACTTCCACCGTCCTTGAAAAGGCGGTGCCGTGCTTCAGGCTACCGATCTTGCGCAGGCTGCGCAGGATGGCGACGTGGTGGAGGCGGCGGCCCTTGTTTTCCCCGGCGGCGACCTGCGAGGTGCCGCTATCGTCGGCGAACGCGAGCATGACGTCGGCCGATTTGGCGGCGGGATCGATTTCGACGCGCACTCCTGCCGCTTCCTGCGTCAGTCGTACCCCGAGCTTCTGGCGATTGCGTGCCCGGGCGATCTCGTCCGCGGCGCGCCGGCTATCGTTGCCGACGAATTCCGTAGAGCCATCGATCACCATCTGCGGTGTGTACGGACCCTCGCCGCCGAACATTCGCGCGTAGCCCTCCTGGCGGAGCGTGTTGGCGTGCGACGAGTACGGATCGCGCCAACCCAGCCGATCCCAGTAATCCACGTGTTCGCTAAGGACGATTACCTGCGGGTCGAGCGATTCCAGCAGGCGGTCGGCCGGCGGACAGCTCGAGCAGCCTTCGCTGGTGAACAGTTCGACGAGAACGGGCGCGCGCGACGGTTCGGGCGCGGCAAGCAGACCGGTCAGAAACAGCGTACCCAGCGCCATGCAAAATAGAGTGCGAAGAAGCTGCGGCATGCGGCCCCCCTTTTCTACCATCTTAATGCCGGAAGGACGCTGGTTCATTCCCGGGAGAAAAAACGGGGACCGTCCAAAGCGGCAGGACGATCCCCAAGGGGCTAACGTTTTATCCCGAGGAGGATATTCGTGGGCGACTGCATTCCGGCGACCTGGGCGATCACAGTCTGATCGCCATCGGCGAGCGCGGCGGGAATCTGCACCGAAATCTGATAGAGTCCCGCGTTTCCCGGAGCGAGCGCCGCGCCGATCACCGTGGCCGGCAGGTTTCCGACGGTCACCGAGACGGGCGACCCGACGTTGGCGACCGGGCTTGCGGGCGCGAGAACTCCGGGCGCGACGGCGGGCGTAGTCGCGCCGAAGCCCGTGCCCCAGAGGATGATCGTTTCGCCGGGTTTCGCCGTGGCCGCCGGCGTGAAGTCGGTGTGGGTGGCCACGGCGTACTTCCCGCTCCACAGAAAGAATGCGGGAGACGCCGGTTGCAGGTGCGCGGTGCCGCTCGGGCCGGTGACGCCATTGTTCGTTACCTCCACCGCGACCGGGCCGAGCGAACTGTCGGCCGGCGCCTGCACGTTGATCTGTCCGGGGCTGATGTACGCCACGTAGGCGGACTTGCCGTTGACCTTCACCCCGATGCCATCCAACTGGGCCGGCAGCGACGATCCGGCGAAATCCGACGCGGTCCAGGCGCGCGTGTAGCCGGCGAGATTCGTGCCGAAGATCGTGATCCAACTGCCGGCGGAGATGTCCTGCTGAAAGCTCGCGCCGTTGACCGCGCTCGCGATCGCAGGCTGTGCTCCGGGCGGCGTGACGGTGTACCTCGCGGAATAGCAGTGATCGCCGCGCTGGGAGTTGTCGCCATTCGCGGCAACGGCGGCGACGTAGAAGGTTAGGTTACCGGACGCAGCCGCGGGCGGAGTCCAATCGAACTCGAAGCTCACCGGACTCTTCGCGTTCGGGCGCGTTCCGGCCTGGGTGTGCTCGATGTATTGGAGCGGCAGCCCGTTCGAGGCGCAGGAGTTGCCGAAGACCTGGCTGTGGAAATTGGACTGCGTGCAGACCAGTTGCGTATAGCTGTCGGACGGCGTGAACGTGCCCGCCTGCGTGTTCGGACTGCCGGCGAGGCGGGCGGTAAGTTGAAATCCCCAGCGCCGCTGGGTGGCGTCCGAAATCGTGACGATCAGATGTTGTTTGACGCCGGGCGACCAGATCGCGCCGCCGGGAAAGGTGAGCGTGACGCCGCCCTGGTCGGGA
>JAOAPT010000006.1 GCA_025463045.1 Candidatus Solibacter sp. | reverse complement strand
CCGCCCGCGCATCCGCACCCGAGCACGCCCCGGCCATCCGCCCTCCCCTCCGCCCCGGAAGCCCCGGCAAATCTCGCCCTCCGTCTCTCATTGACGCCAGCCCCGCCTGCGGTACCCTGTCCTTAATGGGGAGGCGTCCATGAAACTCATACTCGGTACGCTATTCGTGTCTCTACTCTCGGCGCAAACCGCCGAAGAGCTCGTTCGCCGCAACACCGAAGCCAAGGGAGGCCTCGAAAAAATCAAGGCCATCAAGACCCTGCGCATGACCGGCAAGGTCCAGCAGGGCAGTTTCACCGCCGATATCGGCGAGGACGCCATGGCGCCCAACCTCCTCCGCCAGAACTTCACCATCCAGGGCATGACCGCTATCCAGGCCTACGATGGCAAAGTCGGTTGGAAGATCTCCCCCTTCGAAGGCCGCAAGGACGCCCAACTCGTCGGCGAGGAAGAACTCCGCGACCTCGTCGAAGATGCCGATTTCTACGGCCCACTCGCCGACTACCAGGCCCGCGGCAACAAGGTCGAATACATCGGCCACGACACCGTCGATGGCGACGACGTCTATCGCCTCAAAGTCACGCTCAAGAATGGCGACATCTATTACTACTACCTCGACCCCGAAACCTTCCTCGAAGTCCGCACGGAGCGCATCCAGTTCGTACGCGGCGCCGTCAAGGAAACCGTCGTTGAGTCCGGATCCTACAAGCTCGTCGCCGGCGTCTACTTCCCCTTCACCCTCGAACAGAGCAGCAAACAAAATCCCGGCAGCCAGACCAAATTGACCTTCGATCGCATCGAGGCCAACGTCCCCCTCGACCCCGCCGAATTCAAAATGCCCGCCGCGCCGGCCCCGAAGAAGGAGCTCTAACCGATGTCCCGCCTCTTATCCCTCGCCCTTCTCGCGCCCGCCCTCTTCGCCCAGGCGCCCATTCGCTATGACGCCGGCACCATCTCCGGACTCCCCGCGCGCAACATCGGCTCCGCGCAGATCAGCGGCCGCATCGCCGCCGTCGCCGCCGTCGAAGACACCGGACGCCTCACTGTCTTCGCGGCCACCGCGAGCGGCGGAATCTGGAAGTCCGTCAATGCCGGCACCACCTTCAAATCCGTCTTCGATAATCCCGCCGTCCAATCCACCGGAGCGATCGCGATCGATCCCAGCAATCCCAAAAACGTCTGGGTCGGCACCGGCGAAAGCTGGGCCCGCAACAGCGTCTCCATCGGCGACGGCGTCTACAAATCCACCGACGCCGGCGAGAACTGGACTAACGTCGGCCTCAAAGATTCCGAACGCATCGCCAAAATCCTGATCGATCCCAAGGACGGCAACACCGTCTACGTCTGCGCCGCCGGCCATCTCTGGGACGACTCCACCGAGCGCGGCGTCTACAAGTCCGCCGACGGCGGCAAGTCCTGGCGCAAAGTCCTTGCCGGCGCCAACCCTTCCACCGGCTGCGGCATGCTCGCCATGTCCCCGCAGGCCCCCAAGACCATCTACGCCTCCATGTGGGATTTCCGCCGCCAGGGTTGGACCTTCCGCTCCGGCGGCCCCGGCAGCGGCCTCTTCCAATCCACCGACACCGGCGAACATTGGACCGAGCTCACCGCTGCCAATGCCAAAGGCCTCCCAGCCAAACCCTACGGCCGCATCGCCGTCGCAGTCGCGCCCGGCAAACCCGCGACCGTCTACGCCACCATCGAGGCCGAAAAGAGCGCCCTCTTCCGCTCCGACGATTCCGGCCGCACCTGGGCGCAGCTCGATGCCTCCCAATTCCAGGTCTGGCGCCCTTTCTACTTCGCAAACCTGATCGTCGATCCCAAGGACGAGAACAAGGTCTTCAAAGCCGGCGGCTCGCTCCTCCTCTCCACCGATGGCGGCCGCAGTTTCGGCCCTGTCTCCGGCGCCGCGCACGGCGACTTCCACGACGTGTGGATCGATCCCGCCCACACCGAATCCGTCTTCTCCACCGACGACGGCGGACTCTGGCGCAGCCACGATGGCGGCCACCGCTGGGAGCACATCGTCAACCTTCCCGTCTCGCAGTTCTACCACGTGAGCGTCGATAACGCCGAGCCCTATCACGTCTACGGCGGCCTGCAGGACAACAGCTCCTGGGTCGCCGATTCCTCCTACCCCGGCGGCATCAGCAATTCGCGCTGGGAAAATATGTACGGCGGCGATGGCTTCTGGACCTGGGAAGATCCCGCCGACCCCACCTATATCTACGCCGAAGCGCAGGGCGGCGAACTCGGCCGCGTCAATCGCGTCACGCACGAAGTCCGCTCCATCAAGCCCTACGCCAACTACGGCGAAAAGAAGCTCCGCTTCAACTGGAACACCCCCGTGCAGATGAGCCCCAACGAAAAGGGCACCATCTACATCGGCGCGCAATTCCTCTTCCGCTCGCGCGATCACGGGCAATCCTGGGAACGCATCTCGCCCGACCTATCCACCAACGATCCCGAAAAGCAGAAGCAGGAAGAATCCGGCGGCATCACCGTCGATAACTCCGCCGCCGAGATGCATACCACGATCTACTCGATCTCCGAATCGCCGCGCAACGGCAGCATCATTTGGGCTGGCACCGACGATGGCAATCTCCAGATCACCCGCGATGGCGGAAAGACGTGGACCAACACCGCCGCGCATATAAGCGGCGCGGGCAAAGCGCCGTGGGTCTCCTGGGTCGAAGCCGGACGCTTCGCCGAAGGCACCGCGTACACCACGCTCGATCGCCACATGTACGGCGATATGAAACCGTACGCCTACAAGACTACCGATTTCGGCGCCACCTGGACCGCGCTCCCCGTGCAGCAGGCCGGCGTGCGCGGCTACGCCCATGTCATCAAGGAAGACACGCAGAATCCCAACCTCCTCTTTCTCGGCACCGAGTTCGGACTCTGGGTCTCCATCGATGGCGGCCAGCGCTGGGCGCAATACAAAGGCACCAACTTCCCCGCCGTAGCGGTCCGCGACCTCGTCGTGCACCCGCGCACTTCCGACCTCGTGCTCGCCACCCACGGCCGCGGCATCTGGATCATCGACGACATCACTCCTTGGCGCGCGCTCAACAACGAACTCCTCACCGAAGACGCCGGCTTCCTCCCCGTCCAACCCGGCGTGCAATGGCTCGAAACCTTCGGAGGCTGGGCCGAGGGCGATGGCGCATTCCGCGGCGAGAGCCGCTCCACCGAGGCTTTCATCCCCTACTATCAGCGCTCGCGCCACATCTATGGCGATCTCAAAATCGAGATCCTCGACGCCGCGGGCAAGCTCGTCGATACCGTTCCGACCAGCAAGCATCGCGGCGTCAGCCGCGCAACGTGGTCCATGCATCTCAAAGGACCGCGCGTTCCGCCCGCCGCCACGGCCGCCTTCGCCGCCGCCATCGGACCGCGCATCCTGCCCGGCGTCTACACCGTCCGCATGACTCGCGGCGATAAGGTGTACAACACGCAGCTCAACGTCACGCTCGACCCGCGCGCCAAGTTCACCGTCGAAGATCGCAAGCAGCAGTTCGAACTCGTCAATCGCCTGGGCGCGATGCTCAATCGCATGAGCGACGCCGTCGACGCCATCATCGCCGCACGCGACGCCGCCCTCCGCGACAAGCAGCCGGAACGCGCCGCCGCCATCGAGAAGATCCGCACCAAGATCGTCGCCACCAAGGAAGGCGGCGCGATCACCGGCGAAGAGCGTCTCCGCGAATTCCTCGCCGGACTCTATGGCGACGTGAACGGCTACGAAGGCCGTCCCACCGCGTCGCAAGTCGCGCGCGCCGATGCGCTCGGCCGCGAACTCGACGACGTCATCCGCGAATTCACCACGCTCAGCGGCGTTACGGTTGGAAACTGATCATGAGACTGCTCACCCTCGCCCTGTTCTGCGCCGCGCCTCTGTTGTCGCAAGGCGTCGTGACCAAACACCAGCTCGCACCTGGTAAGTTTTATCCCGGTACTCCGCACACGTACTCCGTCTACGTGCCCGCGCAGTACGACGCCGCCAAGCCCACACCCTTCATGATCTATATGGATGGTGGCGGCCCGGCGCGCACCATCCCCGCCGTCTTCGATGACCTGATCGCGAAGCGCGACATCCCTCCGATGATCGGTATCTTCGTGGACCCCGGCGTTCTACCGCCCAGTGGGACAGACGATCGTCTTTCGTCGTCTGTCAACGGCCCCGCCCAGAGCCGCTTCGAGCGCGTCTTCGAATACGACTCGATGAGCCCTCGGTTCGCGAATTTCCTGATCGAAGAGCTCATCCCCGAAGTCGCCAGGAAA
>JAOAPT010001028.1 GCA_025463045.1 Candidatus Solibacter sp. | reverse complement strand
AGACGCCGTCGTCCCAGGGCGAGTTCAGTAGCAGTTGGAGAGCCGAACATTGCGGCACGAATCGACACCCATGCCGTCGCGGTTGGTGTCGATCTTCAGGTTGTCGATCGTCAGGTTGTCGACGGCCGTCGCCAGGATACCGAAGTGTCCACCATGCAGAATGGAGAAATCGCGCAGCAGAATGTTGTGGCAGCTCTTCAGGGCGATGGACTTGTTGCCGACGCCGGGATTCATCGCGCCCTGGCCGCGGCTCAAGCCCTTGCCCCGGATGCGTCCGCTGCCGGTGATGCCGGTATTCTCGATGCCTTCGCCCCAGATCAGGCTGTTGTGAAAATGGCTGTGTCCGAAATCCTGATATTTGTCCCACGCATTCGGCTCGGCCGCATCGTAGCCGCCGGCGCCGCCCGCCAGCGTGTCGCCGCGATGATCGTCGCACCTTCATCAAGGTGCGGCGCGACGTTGCTCTTCAGGCGAATCGAGAAGCAGAGATAGTTCCCCGCTGGAATCCAGACTGTACCGCCCCCAGCGGCCGCCGCCGCTTCGATCGCCTTGTTGATCGCCGGCGTATCCAGTGTCTTGCCGTCGCCGGTCGCGCCGTATGCTTTGACGTCGTACGCGCCACTCAATGCCGCCGCGGCGTTCGCGACGCGCTGCCCGATGCCCGTGCCCAACGCGCCTCCGACAAGTCCCAAACTCGCACGCTTCAAGAACCTTCGCCGAGGTGTCATGCCCGCTCCCATCCTGGACGATATCACTCAGGCTATCCCCTCGCAGCAGCCAACGACTGCGACACTGTAGACTCGTAATAATGGATAAGGCTTTGCGCATGGACGTGTTGGGCGTCGACCGTTTCAGGAAGGACTCCCAGACCGTGACTCCGGATGGACACCCTGTATTCCGCGTGATCGAAGGTGTTCACATCCAGCAGGTAATCACTCACACCGACGAGCGCGGCTCGCTTTGCGAGGTCTTCAATCCGGCGTGGGAGTTCGATTCCGCGCCTCTGGTCTATATGTATCAAGCGTCAATCCTCCCCGGGTACGTAAAGGGGTGGACGCTGCACTTCCAGCAGAGCGATCGTCTCTTCCTTTCCAGTGGCCGACTGCGGCTCGTCCTCTTCGACGCGCGGAAGGGGTCGCCCACCGAGAGTGTGATCAACCATTACGAGGGCGGCGACCTGAACCGGTGCCTGGTGAACGTGCCCGCCGGCGTGTATCACGCCATGCAAAATATCGGCACGACCGAAGCGATTTTTTGCAACCTGCCGACGCGCGCCTACCGGCATGACGATCCCGATAAGTTCCGTCTTCCGCTGAACAACGACGTGATTCCTTACGACTTCGGCGACGCCAAGGGTTGGTAATCCGCCGTGGATTATCTTTCCGAGGACCAACTCCGGAGGTTGCAACAACGCTCCTGGAAGTACGTGGCCTTGGCGCATCCTATGGTGCGCGTCGAGCAGCATGCGGTTGCCGAACCGCTGGTCTCCATCATCATCGCCACTTACAACTGGAGCAGCGTGCTTCGCCTGGCAATCCAGAGCGTGCTCGGGCAGACCGAGCAGTCCTTCGAAATTCTCGTGATCGGCGATGGCTGCACCGACGATTCCGAGGCCGTCGTGCGTTCCATCGGTGACGCGCGGATTCGCTGGCACAATCTGCCGGTCAACTCGGGCAGCCAGTCCGCGCCCAATAACGCCGGGCTCCAACTCGCTCGCGGACACTATGTCGCCTACCTGGGGCACGACGATATCTGGCATCCCGCGCATCTACGCTCGATGGTCGGCGCGCTCGAATCGGCGGGCGCCGATATCGTTTCATCGCTGCTCGAGATGATCGGCCCGAAAGGCACGAACTACCGCGTCGTCACCGGATTCTACGAGCCGCACAATTACGATCCGGTCTATGGCCTGCCGCCGTCCGGTCTGCTCCATCGGCGAGAGTGCGCCGCGCGCGTGGGGGGCTGGCCGGACTATCGCACGATTGTCAACAATCCCGACGTGGAATTTGTCTCGCGACTCCATCGCTCCGGGTGCCGCATCGTGTCTACCGGCGAACTGACGGTCTTCAAATTCAACTCGGCGTTTCGCAAGAACTCGTACGTGGAGAAGCCGTCGCATGAGCAGCGCCGCTGTCTGCGCAGCATCCGCTGGAATCCTTTTTTTATGCCGATCGAGGCGCGGCGTATCGTTCGAATTCATCGCGCCCGCCTGCCGATGCACTCGCCCGATTTCGCGCCTCCGCCCGGCGGGCCCACGCCAGGGTGGACGGTCACGCAATACCGTAAATTTCGCGGGCTCGAGTAAACTGAAGTCGTGAAGTGGCCTCTCGCCGTCGGTCTTCCGCTTGTCTATGCGGTCGCCGTCTATGTCGCGACACTCCCGCCGAAGCCGATCTACACGCTGGCAAATAAGACCGTGATGACGGTCACCGCCGAAAGTGGTCCCGCGATTTTGCAGCGACACGAACCCGAGTACCCGTGGCAAGCGTTGCGCGACGGCGTCGAAGGCAGCGTCGTCCTCAGGGTCGCGATCGCGCGCGATGGCAGTGTGCGGAGCGCCATCCCGGTGCGTGGTCCCGAGCCGCTGCGCCAGGCCGCAATCGATTCCGTTCGCCGCTGGCAGTTCGAGCCGAAGGCGGCGGAAACCGAAATCGAAGTTCCCTTCGTGCTGCCGCGCCCTTAACGGACTTCGACTTCGTGCAGCCAGTCGGGCCGCTTCAGGACTTCACGCGGCTTGCTGCCGTCCGGAGGACCGATGATGCCGTCGCGCTGCATCGTATCCAGAATGCGTGCCGCGCGGCCATAGCCCAGCCGCAGGTGCCGCTGTAAAGTGGATGTCGATGCCTTGCCCATCTGCAGCACCAGGCGAACCGCGTCTTCGTATTGCGGGTCCTGATCTTCGCTCACCGGTTCGGCGTCGGCGGTCTCGCCTTCGTCGGGCGGCGCGATCAGGAAGCTCTGGTCGTACTCGGGCTTGGCCTGGCTCTTCCAGAAATCCACCACGCCCTGAATCTCCGTCTCGGTGACGAACGCGCCGTGTACGCGAGTGAGCCGCGCGGAGCCCGGCGGCAGGAACAGCATGTCGCCCTTGCCGAGCAGGTGCTCGGAACCCATCACGTCGAGAATCGTCCGCGAGTCGACGCGCGTCGCGACGCGGAAGCTGATGCGCGCCGGGAAATTCGCCTTGATCAAGCCGGTGATCACGTCGACGCTGGGACGCTGCGTGGCCAACACGAGATGCATGCCGACGGCGCGCGCCATCTGCGCCAGGCGCGTCACGCTCTCTTCCACGTTCTTGCCCTCGAGCATCATGAGATCGGCCAACTCGTCGATCAGGATCAGGATGTAGGGCAGCGTACGCGGATCGTCCTGCGTAGAGTCATCCTCCACGAAAAGTTCGCGCGGCTTTTCCTGCAGCTTGCGGATCTTCTTGTTGAACTGATCGATGTTGCGCACGCCGTATTCGGCGAGCAGGCGCAGGCGGCGCTCCATCTCGAGCACGGCATTGCGCAGGGCGTTGGTCGCCTTCTTCGGGTCGGTGATCACCGGCGTCAGCAGGTGCGGAATCCCCTCGTACATCCCGAGTTCGACGCGCTTGGGATCGACCATGATCAGGCGCACCTCGTCGGGCGTCGCCTTATAGAGGATGGCCATGATCATCGAGTTGATCATGACGCTCTTGCCCGACCCGGTCGACCCCGCGATCAAAAGGTGCGGCATGGTTTCGAGCGCCGCCACGCGGATGCGCCCGTTGATGTCCTTGCCGAGCGGGATCGTCAGGTACGACTGCGAATTCAGGAATTCGTCGGACTCCAGCAATTGGCGCAGCGCGATCAATTCGCGCTTGCTGTTGGGCACTTCGATGCCGACCGTCGGCTTGCCGGGAATGCGCTCAATCAGGATCGATTCGGCCTGCAGCCCGAGGCAGAGATCTTCCACGAGATTGGTGATGCGGCTGTACTTCACGCCGGCGTCGGGCTTGAACTCGAACGTGGTGACGACGGGGCCGGGATTGATCTGCACCACATTGCCCATCACGTTGAACTCTTCAAACTTGGCTTTGATGTTGCTCGCTGTTTCCTTGAGTTCCTGTTCGTCGAAGGGATTGCGCGGCGGCGGAGGATTGAGCAACTCCGTCGACGGCAGGCGGAACACCGGGTCGATGTGCAGCGGCGCGGGACGCGCGTTTTCCTTGGCGGTGGCGGCGGTCAGGGCAGGGAAGGGATCTGGCACCGGCGCCATGTCTTCCACCGGGCAGATCGGAATCTCTTCCATTGTCGCGTAGGCGGCGGGCAGCGGCGAGGGCTCCTCGACGGAGGCGTACTCGGCAAGCTGCGGCTGACCATTACCCTGATCGTTGGTCTCCCATGGCGGACGTCCCGTGACGTCCGAGTGAAGCGGCGTGATGGGCAGTGTCTTGGTGGTCTTCGGCTCTTTCTCTTTGCGCGGAGCGCGGCGCAGCGCGGCCTTCTCCTTGGCCTTCTCGATCGAGCGCTGATGCATGCGGTCGCGCCAATCGCGGAACGCATCGACACGCCCCTCAAGCCATGCCATTGGCCCGGCGAACCAGCCGCCGAGCGTTGCCAGCGTAAAGGTGGAAACGAAATAGAGGGAGAGAACGACGGCTGTCAGCGTGATCAGCAGTGCGCCGGTGACATTAAGGGAATCGACGAGGTAGTTGGCGATCGTCAGGCCGAGCGTGCCGCCGATCCGGATCGTCCCGTCGAACAGGTGCAATGGCACGAACGAAAATGCCGCGCTCAACGCGAGGGTGAGCAGAATCGAACCGAAGATTTTGACTCCGCCGGCTTGCAACTCCTCGCTGCGGATCCACTTCCAGGAAAGCAGGAAGCTGAGCAGGGGGAAGAGGAATGCGGCGGCCCCGAAGGTCTGAAAGAAGAGGTCCGAGATGTACGATCCCGGGTATCCGACGAGGTTGAGAGGGCGCGAAGAGGCAGCGGTATCCAGCGAAGGATCCTGAGTGTGGTACGACACCAGGCTTAACAGCAGCACCAGTCCCAGCGATAGCAGCAGGAAACCGATGATCTCGTTGAGCCTACGGTGTTCTGTCGGCGATAGAAGCTTCATCACGCTGGCCGGCGGATGAAAGCCAGAGCAAGCACTATTATGCCAAAAAGAATACGGTAGTACACGAACGGCCGGAGCCCGCTGCGACGCAGATAATGCAGAAACCAGGCGATCACCAGGCAGCCGGTGAGCGCGCTGACCGCGACCCCGACCAGAAATTCAGTGCTCAGGATGGCGTGCAGGCCGGGACCTTTCTTATGCATATCCCAGAGCGCCTTCGCTGCAGCGGCGCCAATCGCGGGAGTGGAGAGCAGGAACGAAAAACGCGCGGCGGATTCGCGGGTCAGATTGCGGAAGAGTCCGGCGGTGATCGTGATGCCGCTCCGCGAGGTTCCGGGCACGACGGCGAGAGCCTGCGCGGCGCCGATCGCGAGCGCGTCCGAGAGGTGAACGGACGAAAGATCACGCTGTTGGCGTCCGGCGCTCTCAGCGATCCACATCAGCACGCCCACCACGATCATCATGGTTCCCATCACGAACGGATTGCGCCAGGTGGTTTCGGCCTGCTTGTTGAACAGCAGTCCGCAGACGCCGACCGGCACCGTGCCGATGATCAGCAGCCAGAGCAGCATGTGATTGTGCCTGAGCTCTTTATCGCCATTCATCTGGATGCCGAAGCCCTGTGCGACGATCTGCACCCAGTCGCGCGCAAAGTAGATCAGCACCGCGAGCAGCGTACCGATGTGGAGGGCGATATCGAAATCCAACCCCTCGATCTGCCAGCCGAGCAGCCACGAGGTCAAATAGAGATGCGCGGTACTCGAAATCGGCAGAAATTCGGTGAGTCCCTGGACCACGGCCAGCACGATGACTTGCAGAATTGGCATAAAGGATCAGGTTGAGCGAATGCGGGCGGAGTGTCAAGTCGCCCATGCTCACTGCGCCGCGCGCGATGAACAATCCTCGACCTGAGAGTCCGGCCGGATCGAACGTGCAGCGCAATCCCGCTGTTTGAAAGTACATGGACATCTGTACGGTGGTGACGAGTGCCAGCCGGTGGACTTCCTCGACCTTCCGCACGCCGGCCGAAGTCGCGATCAGATCGTGGAAGTGCAAAATCGAAATGTTGCCTTCCACCTGCGACACATTAATGCGGCAGACCTTGAGGCGGGGACGGTCGACCGTGAGCATGTGCGGCGTCGCCGCTTTGTACGTTTCGGGAGACAGACCAGCACGACTCCCCCGGGCTGGAGGTGCTGCGAAAACGCGAGAGCGCGGCGACGATATCGTATCGCGTGAGCAGGTATCCAATCGAGCCGAAGAGGCCCTGCACCACGTCGTAGCGCTTGTCGAGTTCGAACGTGCGCATATCGGCGACGTGGAATTCGCCGGCGGGATTCTTTGCGCGGGCCACAGCCACGAGCCCCGTCAGGCAGAACATGCCCCTTAGAAAATATTTTTCCGGCGATGTCGAGATCGGTGGACCCGCTCCGACTTACTCATGAAAACGCACTTCACGTGCAAGAATCGAAGGGAGGAAAACGATGAAATATCTATTGATGATGAACTGCCCGAAGACGGGATACGACACGTTCGGCTCGTGGCCGCAGGAGGCGATCCAGGCGCACATCGGGTTCATGATCGGCTTCAGCAAGTCGCTCAAGGAATCCGGCGAACTGGTGTCGGCGGAGGGACTGGCGAGCCCGCATGAGGCGAAGATCGTCCGCGCCGGCAAGGACGGCCAGCCGGTGACCGACGGGGTGTTCCCCGAGTCGAAGGAATTTCTCGCGGGCTATTGGATTGTGGACGTGCCGAGCACGGATCAGGCGTACGCGATTGCGGCGCGGGCTTCCGCGGCGCCGGGGCCGAACGGCGGGCCGATGAACATGGCAATCGAAGTGCGTCAGGTGATGAGCGGGCCCCCCGAAGACATCCTGTGAAACTGGACTCGCCATCCGAGCATCTGCTGCGCGACCTGGCGCCGCAGGTGCTCGGCGCGGTGATCCGCCGCTTCGGCGATTTCGGCGCCGCCGAGGATGCCGTGCAGGAAGCCCTGCTCGCCGCCGCGCTGCAATGGCCGGTCGACGGTCTGCCGGAGAACCCGCGCGGGTGGCTGATCCAGGTGGCCGCCCGGCGCATGACGGATCATTTGCGCAGTGAAGTTTCGCGCCGTCATCGGGAAGCAGTGGCGGCTTCGCTGTCGCCGGCGACGGGTGTGCGGATCGATCCGGAGGAGGACGATACCCTGGTCCTCCTCTTCATGTGCTGTCACCCGGCGCTGACCGCACCATCGGCGATCGCACTCACGCTGCGTGCGGTCGGCGGTCTGACGACTGCCGAAATCGCGCACGCGTTCCTCGTGCCGGAGGCAACGATGGCGCAGCGGATCAGCCGGGCGAAGCGCAGCATTGAGGAATCCGGCGTGCCGTTCGCGCTGCCGACCCGCGTCGAACGCGCCGAACGTCTGCGCACCGTACTGCACGTGCTCTATCTGATCTTCAACGAAGGGTACACGAGCAGCGCGGGCGCGGAATTGCAGCGAACCGAATTGGCGAGCGAGGCGATCCGTCTGACGCGGCTGGTTCACGGCGTGCTGCCCGGCGATTGCGAAGTCGCCGGACTCCTCGCGTTGATGCTGCTGACCGACGCGCGGCGTGCGGCGCGCAGCGGAAGCGACGGGGAACTGATCCCGCTCACCAGGCAGGATCGAACGCGGTGGGACGAGGTGCAGATCGTCGAGGGAGTTGCGCTGATCAGCGCGGCGCTACCCCAGGGGCGTGTCGGACCGTACCAATTGCAGGCCGCGATCGCCGCGGTGCACGACGAGGCGGCACACGCCGAGGACACCGACTGGCCGCAGATCCTCGCGCTCTACGAACTGCTGAAGCGTATGTCCGACAACCCGGTGGTGACGCTGAACCACGCCGTGGCGGCGGCGATGGTCCACGGTCCGGCGAAAGGGCTGGAGCTGCTGGATGCACTCGGCGGGCGGCTCGATGGACATCATCGCGTCGATGCCGTGCGTGCGCATCTGCTTGAAATGGCGGGAGATTACGCGGCTGCGATCGCGCATTATGGCCGCGCTGCGGAGCGTACCACCAACGTGCCTGAGCGGAACTACCTGATCGCGCAGGCGGCACGACTGAGGGCCTCGGTTTAGAAGTTGCGCCAGGGGATTCCCGTAGTCGTGACATAAGGGACGGTTGCACCACGCCATCCGTCTGTCGACGCACGGACTTGCCCCTGCCACTCCGCCCGGGCGGTTGTCTTGATCGTACGTTATCCATTAACCTCGCTCCAACGGCAGCGTTCCGCGCCAAGAACCGCCTTGCTGCCATGCGGGGAGTCCATGACGAACAGCGTCTCAGCGCACCGATGGCGAGTTGCCGTCTGCGCCGTACTTATAACGATCTGCGCCTGGTTTACGGCCTGCGACCGCGCCTTCGTAAGTCTCGCAAACTACGACGACGAAGGCTTCATGACGTGGACCGTCAAAAATTTCCTCGGCGGCAAGGCGCTGTACGATCAGGTGGCCACCGTCTACGGACCGTTCTACTACCTCTACGAATGGTGCGCCCTTTCAATGGCGGGGAGACCCGCCGCCGCGGACACTCTCCGGTTCGTTTCGATTTTGTTCTGGGTGGCGGCGGCGCTTCTTGTTTTCATTCTGGTGTACCGCGCCACGGGTTCGCTGCTGCTGAGTGTCGCCGTTCACTTCCTCGCGTTCCGTGCGATGGCCTTCATCGGGGAGGAACCGGCGCATCCCCAGGAAGCGTGCGTATTTCTGCTGCTCGCGCTCGGCCGCGCCTTCTTCGTGGCAAACCGCACGCTGCGGATGATAATGCTGGGCGTGCTGGGCGCTGCCGTGGCCACATCGAAAATCAATCTCGGCATCTTCGTCCTGGTTGCCCTTACGGTCGGCATCACCTTCGCGCAGCATTCGGGATGGCGCCGCAGCCTGGCGTGCGTCTGCGTATCGCTCGCCGCACTCGCCCTACCCGCCGTGCTGATCTGGGATCGCCGTGCGGAACCGTGGGCCGTCTCATACGCGATTCTCGTGGTACTCTCGCTCGCCGCTGTCCTGTTCACCGTGCGGCATCTCCGATGGACGACTGACCTGGGCCCGCGTGATGCGGCCCTCGGCGCCGGCGCCTTCGTTGTAACCGCGGCCGCGATTTGCTCCTTTCCGTTGCTTCACGGCAGTACGCTCCACAGTCTTTTCGAGTGGCTCATCGTCATCCCGCGGCGCGAGTACAGTCACGCCTGGGCGCTCCCCGCGCACATCCACTCCATCGCCCTGGTATGGGCAGGCTTGGGGCTGTTCACCGCCTGGTTCACCGGCACACGCCGCGTTCCCGATGGCTGGCTGGCCCTGCTCAAGCTAGCGTTCGGCGTCTCGATCCTGTGCCTGTGCGCGACCGATCGCTACGGAGCCTTGCTCAATTTCGCGACTCCCTTCCTCTGGCTGGTCGCCACCCGTACACTCGCGTTCAATCCGGACGGCAGCCGTAACCCCTCGGACCCGCTTGCGTTTCTCGCGCTGCTCGGCGTCTTCCAGGCTCTCTACGCTTACCCTGTCGCAGGTTCGCAAGTGCCCTTGCTGACCGTTCTCATGATCGTGATCGGCAGCATCTGTGCCTGGGACGGTGCGGCGTGGATCCACCACAGGCTGATCGAGGTGCGCTCGCACGATTTCTCTCCCCGGCTCTTCTCGGTCGCACGAGCGTCGATCGCCATCCTTCTTGTGGGGGTGAACGTCGCCTACGCATGGGACGCACATCGCAACTACCTCGCATTCACGCCGCTGGATTTTCTCGGTGCGCGCCACGTCCGCGTGGAGCCCGAGAAGGCCGCCGCGCTTCAGGCGATCGTCTCGCGCATCAACGCCTCTTGCGGCACCCTGATTACGGAGCCGGGACTGTTCAGCTTTCACCTGTGGACGGGCAAGCCGTCGCCGCACGGCATCGACCATCAGGTGTGGATGTCGCTGCTCGACGATGCGTCGCAATCCGCTGTTGTCCGTGAGATTGCGGGTGATTCGCATGCCTGCGTGGTTTACCAGCAGGAGGTAGTCGATCTGTGGACCCGCGGAACGAGTGTCGCCGCCAAGCCGGTAGTACGCTTCATCCGCGAGAACTTCCACACCGTCTACGAGAGCAACGGCTATCGCTTGATGATGCG
>JAOAPT010000373.1 GCA_025463045.1 Candidatus Solibacter sp. | reverse complement strand
GTCGATCGCGGCTTCAGCATGGGCGGCGCCAGCGTCTGGCACCTGGCCGTCCATTACCCGAGCCTCTGGGCCGCCGCTTCGCCAGGTGCCGGCTTTGTCGAATCCGCGCAATATCTGAAGATCAAATTGAACGCCGACAACGTTCCGCCTGCTTGGGAACAGAAGCTCTGGCACTACTACGACTCGGTCGATTACGCCGCCAATCTCTTCAATCTCCCGGTGATCGAATATCACGGCGAAATCGATCCGCAGAAGCAGGCCGGCGACATGATGGAGCGCGCCATGGCCGCAGAAGGCATGAAGCTCGCGCGGCTCGAAGGCCCGCAGACCGCGCACAAATTCCATCCCGATACGAAAGTGGAACTCGCGCGCCAGATCGACGCGATCGCCGCTCGCGGACGCGATCCGCTGCCGCGCAAGATCCGCTTCACCACCTTCACTCTGCATTACAACCAGTCGGGCTGGGTTACCGTCGACGCGCTCGGCACGCATTGGGAACGTGCCCGCGTCGACGCGGAGATCGCCGGAGATTCCGCGGTGAGCGTGACCACCTCCAACGTCACCGCCCTCACGCTCGCGATGCCTTCCGGCGCCTGCCCGCTCGATGTCGCTCGCCGGCCAGTCATCACCATCGACGGCCAGAAGCTCACCGCCGACGTCCCCGCGAGCGATCGCTCGTGGATCGCGCATATTCGCAAGGGCGATGGGCAGTGGGCGCTCGTCAAAGCGGTCGAACTGCCCGGCCTCCACAAAGTCCACGGACTCCAAGGTCCCATTGACGACGCCTTCCTCGATAGCTTCGTCTTCGTCTCCCCGACCGGCGCGCCGCTCTCTGCCGCCGCCGGCAAATGGGTGGAGTCCGAAGAGAAGCGCGCCATCGCCGAGTGGCATCGGCAGTTCCGCGGCGACGCCCAGGTGCGCGACGACAAGGACATCACCGACGCCGACATCGCATCGAGCAACCTCATCCTGTGGGGCGACCCGTCGAGCAATCGCGTGCTCGCGCGGATCGCCGATCGCCTGCCGGTTAAGTGGACCGCCGAGGGCGTCGTCTTCGCCGGCAAGCGCTACGATGCCGCCACCCACGCCGCGATCGTCATCTTCCCGAACCCGCTCAATCCCAAGAAATACGTCGTCCTCAACAGCAGCTTCACCTTCCGCGAGGCCGACTACCTTTCGAACGCGCGGCAGACTCCGAAACTCCCCGACTACGCCATCGTTGATCTCACCGTCCCGCCCGACGGCCGCTTCCCCGGCAAGATCGTGCAGGCCGGCTTCTTCAACGAGGAGTGGAGCTTGGACCGCTAGCGTGCTGCGTCAATGGATTCGCTGGCTCGAGTCCGGTGAAAAGCAGCCGGGCGAGCTGCTCGCGCTCTGCCTGCGGCGCATCGCGGAGCAGGATGGCGAGTTACGCGCGTGGGTGGCAGTCGCTCCGCAGCCCGCACTCGGCGACGGTCCGCTCGACGGAATTCCGTTCGGCGTCAAAGACATTTTCGACACGCGCGATCTCCCCACCGAATTCGGCTCGCCCCTCTATGGGGGACGCCGCCCCGATTGCGACGCGCGTGTGGTCGACGATCTGCGTCACGCAGGCGCCGTGCTGCTCGGCAAGACGCAGACCACCGCGTTCGCGTCGTTCGACCCTGCGCCCACGCGCAATCCGCGCTTGCCCGGTCACACTCCCGGCGGCAGTTCCGCGGGCTCCGCAGCGGCAGTCGCCGCCGGCATGGTCCCGTTCGCGATCGGCAGTCAGACGCTCGGCAGCGTGCTCCGTCCCGCGTCCTTCTGCGGCGTCTGCGGGTTCAAGCCGAGCTTCGGCCTGATCCCGTTCGACGGTGCGCTTCCCTTCGCGCCCTCGCTCGATACCGTGGGCTTCTTCACCCAGACCGCCGCCGATATGAACGAGCTCTGGTCGCGCGGTTTCGGCGGCCGCTTCGACGCGCAACTCCATCGCGCCGCCGCCCTGCGCGTCCCCGCCGACTCTTGCATGCAAGCCGCCTTCGCCCGCGCGCTCGAGCGCTTGCGCGCCGCAGGCGTGGCGATCGATGAGCTTGATCCGCCCGATGGGTGGGACGAGTTGCTCGCCGCCGCGCGCCTCATCAATCGCTATGAAGGCGCCCGCACGCACCGCGCGCGGTACGAGGAATTCGGCGACCGCCTCGGTGCGCAGCTCGCCGCGCTGCTGCGCGAGGGCCTGATGGTGCCCGACGAAGAATACGACGGCGCCCTCGCACACATCGAGCGCATGCGCGCCGCGATCTCTGCATTGCATTGGGAGTACCCCGCGATCCTCACGCCCGCCGCCATCGGCGCCGCGCCCGAGGGCCTCACTGGAACGGGTGATCCCTCGCCCAATGCCCCATGGACCGCGCTCGGCGTCCCCGCGATGGCCGTCCCCTTGCCGTTCGAGGGCGCCCCGATGGGCATTCAAATTACCGGCGCGTGGGGACGCGACGACGCGCTCGTCGCCGTCGGCACCCAACTAGAATCGCTCCTAGTTGGAGACGCCACTGATGAGTAAGCTCACCAGTTGCGAGGGTCCACTGCCGTGCCGCCCCACCAGTTGTGAGCAGGACCAAGCCATCAGAGCCGCGCGCGTGAGCAAGCGATGGTCGCCGCAGAGGGCCACCGCTCTGTTGAAGAAGGCACCCCAATCAGAGCCGCGACCGTTCTCGCGCCTTGACGAGCAAGGGAGCGCCGAGCGCCTGTCAAGTGACCACCGCTCCGTCACCGTCGCGGCTCCGATGGGGGCTCGGCTCTTTATCGCCTTTGGGCGCCTCCCAAGCGTACTTGTCCTCGCTTTCCTCCTCACCCGAGCCTACGCCGCAACCGGGTACGCCGGAGCCGCGGCCTGCCGTACCTGCCACGCCGCGATCTTCGCGCAGCAGTCCGCCAGTGAACACGCGA
>JAOAPT010000371.1 GCA_025463045.1 Candidatus Solibacter sp. | reverse complement strand
TACTACGGCCGGTGGGTTTACAAATATGAAGAGGCGCTGCGGCACGGGGCGAAAGCCTGCATCATCATCCACACCACTCCGACGGCGAGCTACGGCTGGGACGTGGTGCGAAATTCGTGGGGCAGGGAAGCGCCGTTCGTGAAACTGGAGGCGAACGGGCAGGCGCTCGCGCTGCAGGGCTGGGTGACGCGCGAGGCAGGCGATAAACTCCTGGCGCTCGCGGGGAAGAATGTGGACGACCTGCTGAAGGCGAGCGATCGCGCGGATTTCCGTCCGATGGATCTCGGGATTCAGATTCACGGACACCTGGTCTCGAAGATCCGCGAACTCGAAACGCGCAACGTGGCGGCGATGTTCCAGGGGAGCGATCCGAAGTTGAGGGACGAGTACATCATCTATAGCGCGCACTGGGATCACCTGGGGATCGGCGCGCCGGTGAACGGGGATGCGATTTACAACGGTGCGATCGATAACGGCACGGGCTGTGCGGTGCTGTTGGAACTGGCGCGCGTGTGGGGGCAACTGGAGCGGAAGCCGAAGCGCAGCGTGCTGTTTCTTTCGGTGACGGCGGAGGAAGGCGGGCTGCGGGGCTCCGAATATTATGCTTCGCATCCGCTGGTGCCGCTGGCGAAGACGGCGGTCGCTCTGAATTTCGACGCGCTGTATCCTTTCGGCCGCGCGGCGAACGTGGTGATCACGGGTGCGGAGCGGACGAGCGTGTACCCGCTCGCGCAGCAGATCGCGCGGCGGCTGGAACTGGCGATTGCGGTCGACGCGCAACCGGAGGCGGGCCACTATTTCCGGAGCGATCACTTCATGTTCGCGAAGGTCGGGGTGCCGGCATTCTCCATTGAGCATGCGACGGAGTTCGCCGGGAAACCGGCGGGGTATGGTGCGAGCGTCTACGCGGAGTATAACGAAAAACATTATCATCAGCCGTCGGATGAATTTCAGGCGGACTGGGATTTCACGGCACTACAGCAGGCGGCGGAGTTTGGGTTCTTGCTCGGGCGGGACGTCGGGAATGCGGAGAGGTTGCCGGCGAGGTTGGGTGCCTCCCATTGAGAGGCACCGCACCCAATCCGGTTTGACTACGATTTCACTGTGTGGAACTCCCAGCCTTTGCGGAAGGTGGGTTTGAGGTATTTGTTGGCATCCGCGTTGTTGGTGATGCGCATCTTCTCCGTGTCGTATTCGACCTTGCCCTCGCTGCGCAGCGCGATGACTCCGAGGAGCATCCATTCCACGAACGGGGCCGACACGTCGAAGTTGGAGCATGCGGGATCGCCGCCCTTGCAGGCGCGGATGAAATCGCGCATGTGGCCGGGCGATCGCGTGAGCATCGGCGGGGGCATGCGGTAGTCTTTCATCTTCTCCACGGGCAGCAGGCGCGTCACTTCACCGTAGGTGCCGGTGGTGAGCATGCCCTTGTCGCCCATGAAGAGGCTGCCATCCGGTGTCGGAAAGCGGAGGGGTGTCGTCGATGCCTTGAGTGCTTCGAACTCATCCCAGTTGAAGACGCGTCCGGGGGAGTGGAAATCGTTGCCGGCGGGGCGCAACCCCGCTCCACGTCCAGCGCCGGGCGCGCCGGCTGGAGCACCGGCCGGCGGCGCCGCGGCGCCGCGTCCGCCGCCTCTGCCGCCCGCTCCGGGAATCGAGGGCGGATCGCCGAGCCACTCGCCTGCCGGGACGCCCTCGATCTTGGGCGTTTCCTTGAGGCCGTCGTGCCAGAAGATTTTCAGCGCGGGCATGTTGCCGTAAGCGGCGAAGTCGAAGCGGATGACCGACGACTTGGGGAACATGAACGGGCTGGTGCCTTCCTTCTTAATGCACTCGACGCT
Source organism: Candidatus Solibacter sp. (assembly GCA_025463045.1). GTDB lineage: Bacteria > Acidobacteriota > Terriglobia > Bryobacterales > Bryobacteraceae > Solibacter. The sequence continues at coordinate 25,869 of JAOAPT010000371.1, read as the reverse complement.
GATCAGTTTGCGATTCGAGAGATGAAGCGCCATGTTGGGCGCGCCCAAAATGTGGCAGGCCATGTCGCCGAGTGCGCCGCAGCCGAAATCGTAAAAGCCGCGCCAGTTGAAGGGCTGGTAGAAGAAGCCGCCATTTGGGCCGGGTTCAGTCTTTCCATCCGCGGTGAAGGGGCGCTTGTCGGCGATGCCGAGCCAGAGGTCCCAATCGAGCGTTCCAGGAATCGGATCTTCCTTTGGGATCTCGGTGAGGCCCTGCGGCCACATCGGGCGATCGCTCCACGCATGCACTTCAGTGACCTTGCCGATATCGTCGTTCCAAATCATCTCGGCGCATTGGCGAGTGCCTTCGTTGGAGTAGCCCTGGTTGCCCATCTGGGTGGCGACGCCATATTTCCTGGCGGCGTCCTTGAGCTGCCGGGCTTCCCACACGGTGCGGACCAGGGGCTTCTGCACGTAGACATGCTTGCCGCGTTCCATGCACCACATCGCGGCCGTGGCGTGCATGTGATCGGGGATGGCGACGATCACGGCGTCGATGTTCTTGGCTTCCTTGTCGAGCATCTTGCGGAAGTCTTTATACTTGGGAGCCTGGTCGAAGCGCGTGTACATGGCGGACGCGCGGCGGTCATCCACATCGCAGAGCGCGACGATGTTTTCCGTGGGCGCCGCGGCCCCGATATTGGAGGCGGCCTGGCCGCCGGCACCGATGGATGCGAAATTGAGTTTTTCGTTTGGGGACTTGTAGCCCGCCGCCTTTAAAGACGGGGTGCTGCCGAAGCCCGCTGCCGGAACGGCGCCGGCCAACAGACTGCCGTAGAAAAAGTAACGTCTCGTGATAGCCATTCGAAGACTCCTATGCCAGACAACTCTTGACGTACGCGAGGCACTTCTTGGCCTCCGCAATGATGTCCGAACCTTCGGGAATCGGATACTCCAATTCGAGGTTCGCGGGGAATGGGTACTTTTCTGCTTTGAGAAGCTGCATCACCGCCTTGATGGGCGTATCGCCGGTGCCCCACTCAGCCACGTTGGGTCCGTGGTCTTTCTTGCGATCCTTCACATGCAGATTGGTGATGCGGTCGTGGTGCTGTTTGATGAACGCCACGGCGTCGTAGCCGGCAGCGGTGAAGTGGCCGATGTCGAGATTGATGCCGTTGTATTTGCCGTAACCCATCAGCGTGTCGTAACTTTCCAGGGTCGCCGTCTGGTTGGAATCGTTGGTGGCGTCGTGGCCGTGATAACCGACCAGCAGTTTGTGCTTGTCCGCGACCGGCGCGATGCGCTTCGCCATGGTGAGCGTGGTGCTGGTGGTGATGCCTTTCACGCCGAGGCCCTCGGCCATGCTGAAGCCGTACTCGATGTCCTCGTCTTTCATGTTGTCCTGCATGTTGTAGCAGAGCAGGGCGACGTCAACGCCCGCGTCATTGAATTTCTTCGTGACGGCTTTCCAGGTGCCTGCGTTGGTGGAGGCGCGCCACCGGGCGAGTTTCTCCATCGCGGCCTGGCGCTCGGCCTGTTGCTCCGGAGTGAGCGGCGCACGGCCTCCGCCGCCGCGACGTGCTCCCGGTTGTGCGCCGGCGGGAGGTGCGCCCGTGGGTGGTGCGCCCGCGGGAGGTGCACCTCCGGGTCCGCGTCCGCCCCCGCCCCCGCGGCCCAACGCAGGCATCGCCGGCGCGCCTGCCAAGGCCTCGCAATGGTTCGACATCAGTTCCGCCTCGCCGAGTCCGATTTCGATGTAGGCTTTGACGATGGCCTCCGGGTCGGGGCTGGCAATCCGATTGAAGCTGTAGGTAATGGCGCCGACCTGTACGCCCCCGAATTTCGAGTCGATCAGCTTCGCGCCGAATGCTCTGGCGAGCGGCACGGATGCCAGCGCGAGTTTCCCCAAATCTCGTCTTGTAATGTCCATGTTTGTTCCTTCCGGCGGACTGGGGCTTCACGCCCACGATCCCGATTCTGCAATCAAGACGCTATCACCTTTCAGGCCATTCCGGTCTGATGAAATGGTGTGACATCTCGATTGGCATTCTACTGTGCTGGACAGCACCGAGGGAAGCCCGGCACACGGTCTTAGATCGGTGGGTACTTGTTAGTTCTTCTTGTTGTTGAAGCGATAGCCGACGATCGCTTTGACCAGCAGGTGGTCGGTGGCCTGGGTGACGCCGACGCCGACGCCGAAGTTGAATTCCCAGTTCGGGCCGAAGTCGATATCGACGGCAGGGATGAACATCTGCTCGGTATCGCGCCCGGCGTCGAAGGATGTCAGCTTGCCGTAGGCTCCGTAGTATTCGAGGCCGAAGGCGACCTTCTTATGGATGTCGTAGGCGAACTTCACGTTGGGGGAGAAGTTGGGGTTGGAGTCCTTGCCCGGGCCGTGGAGCGACATCTCCAGCGTCGGATTGAACGACATATAGAACTTGCCGATCTTTTTATCGACGATGGGACGGAGTTCGATCGTCCAGGTATCGGGATCGAAGTTGGGGCGCTGATAGCCGATCTCGGTGGAGAGACTGAGGCCGACGGGGAGCTTATAGCGTTCGGGAATCGAAATGCGCGGGCGCACGTGAGTGCCGACCCACTTCCAACTGCCGTCCGGCTGAATCGCGGTGAACTGATAGAAACCGCATTCGAACCACTCGTTGAAGCCGTGCGTGATCTCGAGAGTTTCGTGCACGGCGTGGTTGGTAGGCAGCACGCCATCGACGACACCTTTGGTCCCCCGCGCGGTGATGTTGCTGTGTAATTCGACCATCGTGACGCCTTTCGGTGTCAGGTCGGAACCGTAAACCTGGACTTCGTAATTGCCTTGAGCGCGCAGCCCCACAGGGCAGAAGCCCAGGGCGCAGAACAGGCAGGCGATGAGTGCAGTCAGATTGCGCAACGAAACGATACCCCTCTGGTTGATTTACGGAATCATCCAGTCTATCAGGACTGGCCGATGACGTCCTTATAGATCTCGAGCACCTGGCGTGCGGTCCAGTTCCAACTGAAGCGGGCGGCCTGTTCGCGGCCGCGGCGGATCAGGCGCGCGCGCAGCTCCTCATCGAGCAGCATGTCGCTGATGCCGCGCGCGATATCGAAGACGTTTTCCGGATTCACCTGGATGGCTGCGTCGCCGACCACCTCGGGCAGAGAGCTCACGTTCGACGTGACGACCGGAGTGCCGCAGGCCATGGCTTCGAGCGGCGGCAACCCGAAGCCTTCGTATCGCGACGGAAAGACGAAGCCGGCGGCCGATTCGTAAAAGCAGCGCAGCGTTTCGAAGGGGACGAAGCCCAGGAATCGGACCACGCTTTCGACGCGGCTTTTGATTACGGCCTGGCGAACCGCGGGGAACTGCGAGATCGTGTCGCCGATGATGACGAGGCGCAGGTCCTTGTAAATGGGGTGCGCGGCGAGTTGATCGCGGACGACTGCGAACGCCTCTACGAGGCGTGGAATATTCTTGTGCTTGCGGATGTTGCCCGCGTAAAGCAGGAAGGGGTAGTTGATCTGATAGCGTTCCAGGATGAGCTGCTGTTCGCGTCCGCCGGGGACCGCGGCGCGGTTGAAGAACGCGGGATCGGGGGCGTTATAGACGCGCGTGATCCGGCTCGAAGGAACGCCCATTTGATTTTCGACGTCGCGCTTGGTGGCTTCGCTGACGGCGATCACGTGGTTGGCGCGCACCAATCCACGGCGGAAGCGGTAGCGGCGCAATTGCATGCGCACGCTCGACGTTTCCTGCTCGAAGAAGATGTTGGCCAGATCGTGGATGGTGACCACATAAGGCTTGATCATCAACAGCGGAACGCGGTTGAGCGGGATGTGGACGAGGTCCGGCGAAAGGCCCTTGAGGAAGATCGGGAAAGCAATGTGGTCGAGGCTGCTGTGATCATGACGCGCGTAGATGGCGGGGCGGAAATTCTCCGGCAGTCCTTCGATCGCGCGCACGTCGGCCGGGCCGGACACGAGCGTGTACCGGTTGGACCTGTCGATCGCTCCCAACGCCTGAACGAGACTTCGGATGTAGGTGCCGATGCCGAAGTCGCGGACGTGTCGGGCATCGATGACGATGTGGGCCGCCATTCTAGGCCTGGACGGGATCGCGCTTCCAGCTATAGAGGGGGAAGCGTGTAGTGAGAGCCTCCACTTTTCTGCGCACGCCGGCGAGGACATCTTCGTTCGAAATGTTGGTCAACACTTCGGCGATGAGCGCGCCGACCTGGCGCATTTCCGCCTCTTTGAATCCGCGCGTGGTGACGGCGGGCGAGCCGAGACGAATGCCGCTCGGATTCATTGGGGGATTGGTGTCGAACGGGATGGCGTTCTTGTTGACGGTGATACGGGCGCGGTCGAGCGCCTGTTCGCTCTCTTTGCCGCGCAGGCCCTTGGAGAAGACGTCGAGCAGTACGACGTGCGTATCGGTGCCGCCGGAGACGACGCGGAAGCCTTCCTGGATCAGGCTCACAGCGAGGGCCTTGGCATTGGCGACGACCTGTTTCTGATAAGTGGTGAACTCGGGCTGCAGGGCTTCGAGGAAGCAGGTGGCCTTCGCGGCCATGACGTGGACGAGCGGACCGCCCTGCGTGCCGGGGAAGACGTTCTTGTCGATCTCTTTGCCGTATTTCTCGCGCGCGAGAATCAGGCCGGAGCGCGGTCCGCGCAGTGTTTTGTGCGTGGTGGACGTGACGATGTCGGCGAATTCGCAGGGGTTCGGGTGGACGCCGGCGGCGACCAGCCCGGAGATGTGCGCCATGTCGACGAGGAAGACGGCGCCGACGGCATCGGCGATCTGGCGGAATCGGACAAAATCGATGATCCGCGGATAGGCACTGGCTCCGGCGATGATCATCTTGGGCTGATGTTCGCGCGCCAGCTTTTCGACTTCGTCGTAGTCGATGATCTCGTCTTCCTTGCGGACGTTGTACGGCACGATCTTATAAGTCTTGCCCGAGAAGTTGAGGGCGTGGCCGTGCGTGAGGTGTCCGCCGTGCGCGAGGTTCAGTCCCATGACGGTATCGCCGGGCGAGACTACCGCGGCATACGCGGCCTGGTTGGCCTGCGAGCCGGAGTGCGGCTGGACGTTGACGTATTCGGCGCCGAAGAGCTTTTTGGCGCGTTCGCGAGCGAGATTCTCGACTACGTCGGCGTACTCGCAGCCGCCGTAATAGCGCTTGCCGGGATAGCCTTCCGCGTACTTATTCGTGAAGACGCTGCCGGTGGCTTCGAGGATTGCCTCGGAGGTGAAGTTCTCGCTGGCGATCAGTTCGAGCTGGCCGTCCTGACGCGCGGTCTCGTGCTGGATAGCCTGATAGATCTCGGGATCGACTTCGGCGAGACGGCGGGACATGCGTTGCGATTCGGTCATTACGATTCCTCCGGGGGCTGGGCGAATGCGCCCGCCTTATTTTTCCAACTGCGCGATTTTGGCGACGCGGCGGGCGTGGCGTCCGCCGGCGAATTCCGTGTCGAGAAAAATATGAATCAGTTCGAGTGCGCGGTCCTCGTCGAGGTACTTCGCGCCGAGGGTGAGCACGTTGGCGTCGTTGTGTTCGCGCGTGAATTTGACTTCGTCCTCGCTCTGCGCGGGAGCGGCGCGTACACCGTCGACTTTGTTGGCCGCCATGGCCATGCCGATTCCGGTGGAGCAGACGAGAATTCCGCGATCGCTGCGCCCTTGCGCCACGTCGCGGGCGACGGCCTGGGCGAAGTCGGGATAGTCGCACGAGGCGTCCGATTCGGTGCCGAAGTCGACCACTTCGTTGCCGTCCTGAGCCAGTTTCTGACGCAGCTTTTCCTTCAGGGGGAAACCAGCGTGATCCGCGCCAATGGCGATTTTCATAACGGGAGAACACTGATTTTAACATGTTAGAATTCAGGCCTATGCGGTGGAGCAGGTTGTTCATTCCGACGCTGCGTGAGAACCCGGCAGATGCGGAAACCGTGAGCCAGCAGCTCCTGGTGCGGGCCGGCTACGTGCGCGCGGTGAAGACCGGAGTGTATGGATATCTGCCGCTGGGGCAGCGGGCGCTCGGGAAAATCCAGCGGATCGCGCGCGAAGAGATCGAGGCGCTTGGTGGGCAGGAAGTGGGGCTCGATCCGGCGGAGGCGGCGGAGATCGGCCGCGGTGAAATTCGGGGGACGAAATCGCTGCCGCAGCTCTGGTTTCGCGTGGAGAGTCCACTGCTGAGGCGAAGGCAGTTCGCGGGTGTGGATGTGTACGGCTTCGGCGAGGACGGCGCGGCGATTCGCGCGGCGTTTCGCAAGATTTTCAAACGGTGCGAAGTGCCGGCGTTGGAAGCGGAGGACGCATTCGTCGTGTTGACGGACGCGGGTACGGATACGGCGGTGGTGTGCGGCGGGTGCGGATATACGGCGAGTCAGCGGACCGCCTGGAGCGTGCCTGCACCCGTGACGGGCGATCCGGCGGACGATTCATCGGGCGGTCTGACGCCGGAGGAGTTTCACACGCCGGGGCAGAAGACGATCGCCGACATCGCGGCGTTCACGGGGCTGCCGGACAGCGCGCAGATGAAGAGCCTGGTTCTGGTGGCGAACCAGAAGCCGGTGCTCGTAATGCTGCGCGGCGATCATCAGTTGAATGAGGCGCGGTTCGCGGCGAAGACCGGCGATGCCACGTTCCGGCAGGCCACGGCGGAGGAGTTATTCAAGTGGTTCGGCGCGCAGGCGGGATCGCTCGGTCCGGTGGGCGTGAAGAATATGCCGATCCTTGCGGACATCGCGTTAAAAGGGCGTCGCAATATGATTAGCGGCGCGAACAAGACGGACTATCATTTGCGCAATGTGACTCCGGGCGAGGACTTCGACGCGGAGTTCTGCGACTTGCGGGAGGTGGCGGCGGGCGATACTTGTGTGCGCTGCGGAGCGGCTCTCGAATTTCGCAATGCGGTGGAGTTGGCGCGGATGAGTGCGGGCTCGTACCGGTTATCCGCGGAGCGGATCCTGACGACTGCGGTCGAGCTCGGCAACGATAAGGACGGCATGGCGCTGCCCGGGGGGATCGCGCCGTTCGATGTCGTGGTGAGCGTTGCGGTGACGACCGATGCGGCGCAGTCTGCGGCGGCGGAGCGGATCTATGAGGAGTGCCTCGCGGCGGGGTTGGACGCACTGATCGACGATCGCGACGAGCGTCCGGGCGTGAAGTTCAAGGACGCGGACCTGATCGGCGTGCCGTGGCGCGTGACAGTCGGAAAGAAGATTGCGGGCGGCGTGGTGGAAGTGGTCGAGCGGAAGACGAAGGTGATTACGGATACAGCGCTTGCGGAGGCGGCGAGTACCATTGAGGTGTGGCGCGCCGGAAAGAATCCTCCAGGTCATCAGGGTTAATCCTCGTCCTCATCGGGACCTTCAAACTCGTGAAGGCTCTGGTGCTGATCGCGGTCGGGATCGGCGCAATCAAGCTTCTGCATAAGGATGTTGCGAGCACGCTGACGCACTGGATACAGGTGGTGCACGTCGATGCGGACAATCGATATGTTCACGGGCTTCTGGAGAAACTCTTCCACGTAACGCCAAATCAGTTGAAGGAATTGAGCGTCGGCACGTTCCTCTATGCCGGAATGTTCCTGGTGGAGGGCGTCGGCCTGTTGATGCGCAAACGTTGGGCGGAGTACTTTACGATCGTCACGACCAGTCTGTTCATCCCGCTCGAACTCTACGAACTGGCACGGCATTTTACGCCGTTGAAGGTGGCGGTCTTGTTTGTCAATATTCTGATCGTGGCGTACCTGGTGGCGCGCGTGCGCCCTACAGCATCGCGAGCGGCACGTCGCGCGTAGGGGCGGGGAAGGTGCGGTCGATCGCGGCGATTTCGTCGGGCGTAAGCGTCCAGCCCATGCCGCCGGCATTCTCGCGCGTGTGTTCGGGACTGGATGATTTCGGGATGGTGAAGACGTTCTCGATGCGCGTGAGGAAGCTGAGGATCACCTGACGGACGGTGCGCCCGCGGCGCTTTGCGATCCCGGCGAGCACGCGCCCGCCCGGCGAATCGGCGCGCGGGAATTTCGATTGGCCGAACGGCGTGTAGGCCACGATCGCGATCTGCTGCTCTGCGCAATACGGAATCAATTTGCGTTCGATACCGCGCTCGCGCAAGTGATAGAGCACCTGGTTGGCGGCGAGCCGGTGATGCCGTAGCGCTGCCTGCGCTTCCTTCACCTGGTCGACGTCGAAGTTGCTGACGCCCGTGTAGCGGATGAGCTTTTGATCGATCAGGTGCTCCATGGCTCGCATGGTTTCGCGGATCGGATGGCTGCTTTCCCAGTGCAGCAGGTAGACATCGAGGTGGTCGGTGCCGAGACGTTGGAGGCTGCGCTCGCAGGCGCGCAACGTGCCGTCGTAGCTCGCATTCGAGGGCAAGACTTTGCTGACGAGGAAGATTTCGTCGCGCCGTCCGGCGATGGCTTTGCCGGTGATTTCCTCGGCGCGGCCACTGCCGTACATCTCCGCCGTGTCGATGTGCGTCAGGCCGAGATCGATGCCCACGCGGAGAGCTTCGATGGCGCGTCGCTCGGCGTCGGCCGAGCCTTCAATCATCCAGGTGCCCTGGCCGATGATCGGGACGGGCACGCCGGTCCAGGCGAATGGGCGCTTCATGACGGAAGTTCAGCTCGAATGATCGTGAATGATGCGCCATCCGGCGGGAGCGCGCCGAAGGACGAGAGTGAAGCGGCCATTGGCATCGCCGCCGCCTGCCTCCGTGCGCTTCAGTGAATATTTTCCGTGCGCGAGCGCGAAGCCGTCTCCCAGTGGACGCACTTCGATTTCGCTGAAGGTGAGCGTGCCCATCTTTTCAGGCGTGGGATAGCCGCGGCGATAGCGGGCGACGATCTCCTTCGGCCCGCCATGTGTGACTTCACGCCCGATGAACGTGGTTTCGGGCGAGTCGTCGTAGAAGCTCGCGAAGGTGACGAGGTCGGCGCGATTCCAGGCGACCTCGGAATCCTTCAGCAGTTTGCGGACTTCATCGGCCTGCGCGAAGAGCAGGGGCGCGGCGGCAAGCATAAGCAGGCAGCGGAGCATGCCGACGATTATACGCCCGTCACTTTCGCGTGAAGTTGTCGAGGACTTTATCCAGGCGGTCCAACTGGTCCTGCAGATCGGAGAGCTTGGCCTGCTCGGCGCGATGTTGAGTCTCAGCCTCGATCTGAATCGATTGCAGCCGCTGCTCTTCGTTCGCGAAGCGATCCACCTGAAGTTTCAATTGCGGAAGCGTCTGCTCGATATGCTTGCGCTCGTTCTGGTCCACGGTATTGCGCAGCGAGTCCTCCATCTGCTGGATCTGCGCGGACATGTTCTTCTTCTGCGATTGCGTGAAGCTGAGCTGCGAACGCGCATTGTCGAACTGGGAAGCGGCGCGCGTCACGAGCGTAGTCTGCGATTGCAGACGGTAGAGCACGATCTGCACGCGCTGCATCGTGATCGCAGTGGTCTGGATATCTACGCGTAGCTGGTGGACTTCATTGAGCAGCGCTTGTAGCGGTTGCGGGTCGGCTTGAGCGAACGCCGCCGTGGCGAAAAGGAATACGATGATGCGCATGCGTCCATTATTCTCCACGCAGGGCGACGGTGGGATCGAGCGCGGCGGCGCGGCGCGCGGGCAGCCACGAAGCGATCGCCGCGATCACGATGAACAGGATCGCCATTGCGGCAAACGTGATCGGGTCGGTAGGCTTGACGCCGATCAGCATGCTGGCCATTACGCGCGTCACTCCGACTGCGGCGATCAGGCCCACGCCGATCCCCATCATGCTGAGGCGCAGTCCTTCTCCGACGATGAGTTGGAAGATGATGGTGGGCGCCGCGCCGAGCGCCATGCGGACGCCGATCTCGGCGGTGCGCTGGCGGACCAGGGTAGCGAGCACGCCATACAATCCGACGCCGGCGAGCAGGGAGGCGATGGCGGCGAACACGCCGATCAGCAGGAGTTGAAAGCGCGTGCCGGCCTGTGCGCGCTGCACGAGATCCTGCATCGGCGCCATCTCCATCACGATCATATTGGGATCGTGGCGGGCGACGACAGCGCGCACCGAATCGGCGATTTTGGCGGGATCGCCGTTGACGCGAACCGCCCAGCGATTGACGCGTCCGTGATTGGCGAAGCCGTCGGTAAAGTAGATCTGCTCGCGTCCGGCAAGGGCAAGATCGGTCTCGCGGGTGTGGGCGGCGACGCCGATGATCTCGACCCATTCGGGTTCGGGCGTGCGGATGCGAATCAGAATGCGCTTGCCGATCGGGTTCTGATTGGGATAGGCTTTGGCGGCCAGTTGCTGATCGACGATAACGACGTTGCGGTCGGGCGCATTATCGACGTCGGTGAAGGCACGGCCTGCGATCAGCGGCGTGCGCACCGTGTCGAAATAACCGGGGAGCACGAACTGAAAATCGACGGCTTGGAACTTGCTGGGGTCGGAGAGCGCGGCCTCGAGCCCCCAGCGGATCGGCGAGTAGCCGCCCGAAAGCGGGAACGGCGTCGCAGCAGTGACGGACTCGACGCCGGGAACGGCGCGAAGTTTTCCTGCGAGATCGCGCACCCAGGCGGCGCGCTGCGGAGGCTGCTGCCCGCGGCGTCCGCCGAGCGCGAAGAAGGTGAGCAGGTGGCCGGAATCGAAGCCGGGATTGATACGCTGGAGCTCGAGGAAGCTGCGCACCATGAGTCCGCTGCCGATCAGCAGGACGAAGGAGAGCGCGACTTCAGCGACGACGACGGCGGAGCGCAACAGCCCGCCGCCGGCGAGTCCGGCAGTGCGGCTGCTGCCGCGGAGAACGATCGCGATATCGGGGCGCGAGGCACGTAGCGCGGGAACGACGCCGAAGAGCGCGGCGGCGATCAGCGCCGCGAAGGCAGCGAACGCGATCACCGCGGGATCGATCACGATCGCATCGAGGCGCGGGATAGTGGGCGGTGCGACATGGCGGAGTTCGACGATTCCGGCCCACGCGAGCGCCAGCCCGAGCGCGGCCCCCGTGACGGCGAGCACGAGGGCTTCGGCGAGCGTCTGGCGGACGAGCGCCCAGCGGCTGCCGCCCATCGCGGTACGCACGGCGAGCTCGCGCTCGCGGAGGGAGGCGCGCACGAGCAGAAGATTGGCGACATTGGCACACGCGATCAGCAGAAGGAAGACGACGGCGCCCATCAGGGCGATCAGGGCGGGACGCACGTTTTCCACGAGGTGCTGGTGGAGGGGTGAAAGGTGGATGGCGTAGCCCGCCGTGCCGGAGATGAGGAAGTTCTTGCGCGTTTCGGCGGCGATCTGGTCGACGACGGATTGCGCCTGCTCGACGCTCACACCATCTTTCAGGCGCGCGATCGCTTTGTGTTGGACGCCGTTCCGATTCGCGTTGTCGTAGGGGATGCGCGCGGCGAACCAGACGTCCGGGAACTGCTCCATGTTTGAATCGGCCGGGAAGAGAAGTTCGAACCCGGGCGCGAGGACGCCGACGATCTGCGTGCCGCCCGGCGGTCCAGCAGGTATGACTTTGCCGACCACGTCGCGGCTGCCGGCGTAGCGGCGCTGCCAGTATTCGTAGCTCAGGATTCCGAAGGTCGGCAGCGCGGGCGCCTGGCCGGGAGCGGCCCCGGGAGCCGGCGGAGGCTGTGGGGTACCGTCGGAATCGATGAACGTCCGGCCGAGCACGGTGGTGCCGCCCATGGTGCGGAAGAAGTTGCTGCTGACCACACCGAAGTGAATGAGCTCGGGCGTGCCGTCTTCGCGCGGCGGCGTGCCGCGTCCGGTGGAGACGGCGGCGACCTCCTCGAAGACGGAAGTTGAGCCATTGCGGAGGTCGAGGAAATCGGCGTTCGAGAAGAAGAAGTCCTTCACGTTGCGCTTGCGCATATCGGCCGAGGCGAAGACCAGGCGGTCGGGATTTTTATAGGGCAGCGGGCGCAGAAGAACCGCGTTGGTGACGCTGAAGATCGCCGTACTGGCGCCGATGCCGAGCGCGATGGTCAGGATCGCGGTGGCAGCGAAGACGGGACTCTTGCGGAGGGTTCGGAAGGCGTAAGTAAGGTCACGAAGCAGCATGGGAGCTCCTCTGACAGATTGGTATCAGGATAGCGCGGCTTCTTACGCGGAATGATAGGTGATGAGGCGATGCTCGACGACGGTGGGTTCGAAGTCGGTGTTCGGGTCGATGCGGCCCCAGACCTCGCGGCGCGTCCAGTTTCCCTGCGCGTCGTATTCGCACGCGAGGCGTGAGTGCTGGGTGGTGGAGCGGTCGGCGCCGGCGTGCGGCTGACCGTCGTCATCGATTTGCATTTCGCGGGATGTCTGCTCGCTGATCTGCTCGATCGGATTGCCGTACTCGTCGTAGCGAAAGCGATCGCTCGATTCGGAGAGAATGCCCATTTGTGTATTGCGCTCGAAGACGCGGTCGTTCTCGTCGTAGGCGTAGGTGGTGCGGGAGAAGGTGCGATCCGCGCCGAAGACGAGTTGCATGATTTCGGGCGGAAGGTCGGGCAAGGGTTGGAAGAGTCGATACTCTTCGGCGAGCAAGCGTCCGGCGGCATCTCGTTCGAACGTGACGCGTGCGACCAGGGCGCCGGCCGCGTCGTGGAAGTTCGCTTCGTCGGGCAGGCCGCGCTCATTGTGATGGACGGTCATGGCCGTGGCGTCGGGCGCGCTATACGAATGGTCGGTGCCTTCGATCGCGTAGGAGCAGGACTGGCCGGCCAGTTGCGGCGGGAGGAAGCGGCGCGTGGTTTTGCGCCCGCGTGCGTCGTACGTGCTTTCCTCGGCAACGCGCTCACTGTTATCCGCGCTTATTTCGATGGCGCTGAGGCGGCGTCCTGCATCGTCGTAGAAGTGCGTCATTTTGCTGGTACCCTGGCCGTCGCGTTGGAATTGCGACTCGGTCAGGCGGCCGTGTGAATCGTAGAGGAAGGTCGAAAGGGAAATCGAACCGTCGGGATTGTGGTGCTCGGTCTGCGCGATGCTGCCATCGCGGCGGAAGTGATGCGTGGCGCTCTCCGTCTTCAGCGTCCGCACCGGTCCCCGGAGTTTCCACGCAGTGGTGTCGGACATGCTTATTGCAACGGCAGTTCGAAGTAGAAAATCTCTTTGCCGGTGCCGGCCTCGTAGAGTCCGTTGATGTAGACGCTCGCGCCGTGCTGCAACGCGGCCTGGAAGTAGAAGAAGCCCGACGCCGATTGTCCCGGCGGCAGAATCTGCGCGGAGAAGGCGCGGCCCTCGATTTCCCAGGCATTCAGCGGATTCTTCGTCTTGAGAATTTTCGGCTTGCCCATCGGCCCGGTGATCACGTTGGGGCGATCGGTGCCCTTCAGGTAGCGGACATCGCGCGCCGGCGTGGCATCGACATGCTGGCGATCGCCGCCGACGTACTCGAGCTTGATGCGATCCAGCCGGATGGACTTGTCGCTATCGTTCTGAATGACGATCAGGACGGGAAGTACGCCGAACTGGTTGGGGTCGACCTTGCCGAAGGCGAGCTTGACCTTCTCGAGCATGACGTACGGCTCGGCACCGATGGTAATCTGTGCGTTGCTTTGGTGGCTCGGGTAACTGGCAGCGGGACCGGCCCTGAACGGCGTCTCCTTGTCGGCGGCTACGCACGCGGATATACTCAAAAGAAGAGCCAAACGTTTGAAAACAAAAGGCATCTATTTCCTCTACCGAGTTCTTCAGGCGTTTGCGTTGCCCGCCCTCTTATTGTATTTCCTGTTGCGCGGCTTCGGGAACCGCAAATACTGGCACAGTGTTCCGGAGCGGTTCGGCTTTCTTCCCCGCCATTTTAGACAGATTGGTCCCGGCGCGATCTGGTTACACGCCGTTTCGATGGGGGAGATTCTGGCGTGCGTGGAATTCGCGCGCCGTCTGAAGACCGAGTTCCCGCGCTCGCGCCTCTTCGTCTCCACGTCGACGCTCGCCGGGAGGGCGACGGCAGAGCAGAAACTCGGCGCGATCACCGACGGCATCTGGTTCGCGCCCGTCGATTACGTGTGGGTGCTGCGGCGAGTTTTGCGTGCACTCAAACCGTCGCTGGTGATCGTCGCGGAGACTGAAATCTGGCCGAATCTTTTCCGCGAAGTGCATCGCATCGGCGCCGGACTCGCGATCGTCAATGGGCGGATCTCCGACAAGGCGCTGCCGAAATATCTGCGGATGCGCTGGGTGTTCCCGGTTGTGCTGGCGGCGGTGGATCGCATACTCGCGCAAACGGAGGAGATGGCGGAGCGCTTTCGCCAACTCGGCGCGGAGCGCGTGCGCGTCGGCGGCAATCTGAAGTTCGATTTTGAGGCGCGGGCGGCCGGTCCGGAATCGCCGGTGGTCCAACTGCTCGAGCGTGTGCGTCCGGGGAAGGTGTGGATCGCGGCGAGCACGATGACGGACGAGGGCATCGATGAGGACGACGCGGTGATTGCCGCGTGGCGCGAATTGCGGCGGCGCGACGTGTTCCTGATTCTGGTGCCGCGCAAGCCGGAGCGCTTCGATGCGGCGGCGGCAAAGTTGGACGCGGCGGGCGTGCGCTACGTGCGTCGGTCGCGGCTCGAGCCGGGCGGCGCTCTTCCCGAGGCGCTCCTGCTGGATTCGATCGGCGAACTCGGGACGCTGTTCGCGTATGCGGACGTCGTCCTCATGGGCGGTACATTGGCGGCGCGCGGCGGACACAACATCCTGGAGCCGGCGCTGTTCGGCAAGCCGGTGATCGTCGGACCGCACATGGAGAATTTCCAGGCGATCGCCGACGAATTCCGTGCGGCGCGTGCCATCGCGGAGATCGGCGCCGCGGAGGACCTGGCGGGCGCGGTGGATCGCGTGCTCGCGAGCGATGACGGCATCGGCGAACGCGCGCGCACCTGTGCGGAGGCGCGGCGCGGCGCAACGGCGCTCGCGATTGCCGAGATGCGCGAAGTCTACCGCCTGCCGCGTCATCGTCCGGCGATGCCATGGTTCGCGCTCGCGTGGGCGCTGTCGCGCGTTTGGCGTTGGGAGGCGAGGCGGCGGCAGGTGCGCGATTACGCAAAGCGCAAGCGGTTGAAAGCTCCAGTGATCAGCGTCGGCAATCTGACGATGGGCGGCACGGGCAAGACTCCGTGCGTGCTGCGACTCGCGGAATTATTGCGCGCGGACGGCCGCAAGCCGGGCATTCTGACGCGCGGCTACGGGCGCACGTCGCCGGTCAACCATATGGCGCTGGCCGCCGGAGCGACGGTGCGGCCCGAGGAGTCCGGCGACGAGCCGCAGATCTTTCTGCGCTCTCGCGTCGCACCGGTCGGGATCGGGGCGGACCGCTTTCAGACTGGCTCGCTGCTGGCCGAGCGGTTCGGCACCGACGTCATCGTGCTGGACGATGGATTTCAACACGTCAAACTGGCGCGGGATTTCGACATCGTGCTGATCGACGCACTCAATCCCTTCGGCGGCTGCGAGGTCTTCCCGGTGGGTCGCTTGCGCGAACCGTTGCAGGGACTCGCGCGTGCGGACGCAGTCGTGATCACGCGCAATGAGGCATCGGATATGGGCCCCGCGATCGAGCGCGCCATATGCCGGTGGAATCCCACGGTGCCCATCCTGCGCGCGCGGATCGAGCCGGAATGGTGGGTCGAGCATCGCACCGGCCGGCACTATCGCGCGCAGGAATTCCGGCTCGAAAAGGCGGGCGTATTCTGCGGCTTGGGCAATCCGCTGACTTTCTACCGGACGCTCGAAGGGCTCGGCCTGAAGTGGATCGACTCCGTGGAATTCGAAGATCATCACCGCTATCGCGCGAAGGAACTCGAACGGATCGCCTCACAGTTCCAGGCAAGAGGCGCGACGGCTCTGGTCACGACGGAGAAGGACGCGATCAATCTCTGCGAAGGCGCGGACGAGTTGGTCGCTCCGCTGCAGTTGTACTGGCTCAAGGTCGGCATGCGAATCGAAGGCGAAGCGGAATTGATGGAGAGGATCGAAAAGAGTCTCGCCCGACGGGGTTAAGGGATGCTTGTCTTGAATTGGGAGACGTCTTACAACTCCCGAATGCCGCACGACGTGAGGTATTCGGCAATTGCGTCGTACGAAGAAGGCGGGCGCGTCCAGTCGGATATATCGCCTTCCGGTACCCAGATCACCATACCTTCGCGCGCGCGTGTGAGTAACACGCGGTACTTGTTGAGTACGTATTGGCGCCTGATCGGGTCGCGTACGGCTTGCCACTTAGTTCCTTTGAAAGCTCGCACACTCCAATCGGCGCTCTCCGGCACGAGATCGAGCTCCCAGCAGACGCAGGTCCAGTCCAGTTCCAAACCCTGAATGCCAAACTCCGTAGCGGGAGTCTCTAGGTAATACGATGACCGTACGTCGAAACTCGGATTGAGAAACCAGTTCTCAACGTCCAACTCTGTGCGAACGTCGAGTCCATGGGCTCGCAGACGGCGACCGCCGCTACTCGCGATCAATCCGATTCTCCGAGTGCCGCGCTGACGGCGCTTTAGCCATCCCCGTGCTTCTTGGAGGTGGCGAGTCATTACGATCGGAAAGTCCGGACATGAGGTCAGGGCCGACCGCGCCTTATCGACCTGATGTGAAAGTGAGTGTGCCACAAATTCAGAAACTGCCTGTGCCTTGTACGATCGAAGAGAGACCTCGAGGTGAAGCGCGCTGTCTTCAGAGATTTGGATGTCTCTTTGCTGTTCTCCAAAGAGCAGGTCGGCCTGGTTCGTCGGATCGGAGTGTATCGCTTGCGGTGACACGAAGACGGCCCAATGTTGGAAGCGGTCGGCCAAAGCCCTGCCCCATTCACCAAGCCCCGCTTCGCCCGTATTAATCTCCTGCCCATTTCCGATCAATGCCACGATAACGGCCCACCCATCGTGCCGATCCATGACGTCGAGCATGATCCCTGGCTCGGACCGGTCACGCTTAAACTTTCTCTTCGACTGCTCCCGATCCCATGCGCGCTGTGCCTCATCGAATACGACAACCCGATCGACTGGGGGAAGGGAAGATGCGAAGTGCGTATCTATAAAACGGTGCACGTTCTGAATGAATGTCGATACGCGGCGGCGCGACTCCTCAATGGGCTGCCCGCTTCGTTGTGAATTGTCGCGAGCCAGGGCTTCTGAAAGGACCTTCACTAGCGGACCGTTGCCCGACAGGAAGACCCCTAGTGAACCTTCGTGGAGTTCCCGGTTGTGAATGATGTTGAGGCCAGCTAAGGTCTTTCCGGAACCGGGGACTCCCGTTACGAAGCAGATGATTTTGCGGTTTTCCTGGCGTGCTTGTTGAATCGCGCGCAAAACGGCTGCACTCGTTTTCGTGAGGTTCTCCGCGCCTGCGTGGCAGCGTGAGATTGCGCGAACGTTCTGGCCTTCATAAAGGAATCGTGCGGCTTCAATAATCGTCGGCGTTGGCGCGTACTCAGCCATGTCCCAGCGATGCGAATCGATTGGGTCTGAATGCGGTGATCGGTACCGTATAACGGCCTGCTCGATCACGGACCCAAGAGAGTTCCCATTTGCGAAGCATAGCGGAGCCACACAATCGATCACTTCGTTGAAGGTGGGGGAACTGGCCTCAGCTTGGGTCGCGACCAGCACGGGAACCAAAGTCCGCTGTCGACTCTCACGATGAAAGTCCCGCAAGTCGAGACAGTAGTCCTCCACTTGGAGGCGAGAGTCGCGGTCATAGCTCTGACTGCCACACTTGAACTCGAGCACTACGATCAAATCATCGGCCAGGATCACGGCATCGATTCTCTTACCGCGTCTCGGGATAGGGTACTCGAACAGCACACGCCAGTCATGCGACGACGGTGGGCGAAGAGCCTCGCGGAGGATTAGAATCTGTTGGCGCCAGGCGTCTAGCTGCTCGGCGCTAATTTCTGTCGACGCCCTGCTGGCTACGAAGGAGAGGCGCCCGATAATGGCGTTGTCGTCGTCTTTCAGGAATTCAGAAACCGAAGCATTGTAGAGAGCAGGCACAATGCCCTAGTCTAAGCTGACTGCGCAGCGATGCGGCACTCTTGACATCAATTCTTCGCTGCCGCCCGCAACTTCGCGATCGTCGCCTCGATCTCCTCCAACTTCGACGGAATGCCCGCGGAGATCACTTTCGGCTCGCCGTTCGTGATCACCACATCGTCCTCAATCCGCACGCCGATGCCTTTGTACTTTTCGAACGCAGGACGCACGGCCTCCTTAAACTTCTCCATCTCGGGAGTCTTTGGCAGATTGTCGAGCGCGTCGGGCCGGAAGTAGAGGCCAGGCTCGACCGTGATCGTCATGCCGGGCTGCAGTTCGCGGCCGTCGGGATCGTGGACGTTGAGTCCGATTCCGTGACTGATGCCGTGAATCGACCATACCTTCATCTGGGCATCGCTCGTAGCGTCGGTGATCAGACCGAGCGCGAAGAGTCGCTGCTTGAAGACTTCGTTCGCGGCTCCCTGGATGTCGCTCGCGGGATGGCCTGGTTTCGCCTTCGAGAATCCAGCCTGCTGCGCGTCCCACACCAGACGGTAAATCTCCGCCTGCTCCTTCGTGAACTTGCCGTTGACCGGAATCGTGCGTGTGACGTCGACGCTGTATTGATCGAACTCGGCGGCGTCGTCCATCAGGATCAGATCGCCATCCTTCATCGTGTCCTTGTTCGATTCATAGTGAAGCGTGGTGGCGTTGACGCCCGAACCGACGATGCACGGATATCCCCAGTGGGCATTGCGCCGCAGGAACGTGAATTCGAACTGCGCCTGGATCTCGTACTCGGGAGTGCCGGGAACTGCGTAAGCATACGCGCGCTGAAACGCCTCGGCGGTGATGTCGACGGCGTGCTGCAGCAGATCGAGCTCGCGCGGCGATTTCACGCGGCGCAGCTTGTCGAAGATCAGCGTGGCGTCCTTGATCGTGAGTCCGGCGCCGACCGACGCGAGCTTCCCGGCGAACTCCTGCTCGCGCCGGTATTCGACGGCATTCAAGCGCGCCGGAAGAACCAGATAGAGCTGAAGATTCTCCTGCGCAGCGTACGCGATTGGCTGGGCGATCTCGATCGACCATATCGGGGAATCGACGGGTGCCGCTGCGATGGCGCCGGCCCGCCCTCCGCGTCCCGCACCGGGCATCTCATTCGTCGTCAGGATGGAGCGTGCACGCGGCACTAGAGCCGAGAGCATGCCGTTGAGCTGCGAGGATTCGAAGACGTCTTGTATGCCGGAGGTCTGGCGCACTTCGTCCGGCGTGAGCATGTGCCCCGTCCAAGTTTCGCGCGCGGGGTTCGCGTGCGGAATGAAAACGATCTCGCGCATTTTCGCGGCGCCCGGAATCAGAACGAGCGTTGCATCCGCCTGAGTCAGTCCCGTCAGATAGAAGAAGTTATTCTCCTGTCGATAAGGCCAGTTGACGTCCTTGGCGTAATTGCGTGCTTCGGCCGCATATAAAACGAGCACTGAGTGGTCGCCGATTTGATCGATGACCGCCTTGCGCCGTGCGGCGAGATCGGCCACGCGGCCGGCCTGCCAGGACGCGGGCGGCGGAGGTGCGACCTTCCAAATCGCGCTCTCGGCGGCACTGGCCGCCACGGCGAGCGTAAGAACGCACAGAGACAACTTGGGAATCGGCATCTACCCTCCAGGACGGATTTCCCCATTATAGGTGAGCAACGGTAACCCGAACCCTTGTCCGTGCGCCACTGTATTGTTTGCTATCCTCAAACACTTAAAGATTATGAAAAAACTACGTTTTCTGGCACCACTGCTTGTATTTGCCTCCGGCCTGGCGTTCGCTCAACCGGCGGAGAAGGTAGATCTGAACGTCGTCCATCGCATCAAGGACGAAGCGCTGGGGCGTAACTCCAAGGTGATGGACCACATGTTCTACCTCACCGACGTGAATGGGCCGCGGCTCAATAACTCGAAGGGCTACCGTGCGGCGGGCGAATGGACGGTGAAGCGCCTTAAGGAATATGGCCTGTCCAACGTCCACCTGGAAAAATGGGGACCGTTTGGCAAGGGCTGGAACCTGGAAATGTATTCGGGACACATGATCGAGCCGATGTATCAGCCGATCATCGCGATGCCCGTCGCGTGGACCGCGGGGACGAATGGTGTGGTCACCGGAAACCCGATGCTGGTGACGCCGCAGACGCAGGCTGAACTCGATGGATTCAAGGGCAAGCTCGCCGGAAAAATCGTGTTGATTTCGCCGAAGCGCGACCTGGCGATGTCGACGACGCCGCTCGGTGTGCGCTACACCGAAGCGGAACTGCAAGAGATCCAGAGCGCGCAGATTCAGATTCCGGGACTGTTCGGACGAGGCGGACGCGGCGGTCCGGGAGCGCCGGGTGGTGGACGCGGCGGCGCGGCGGCCGGCGGGCTGAGCCCGATGGCGATCCAAAATTTCCTTAAGGAAGAGAAGCCGGCGCTGGTGATCCAGGTTTCGACCGGCGGCGATGGCGGCACCCTCCGCGGCGGCGGCGCGCAGAATCGCGACGTGACCGATAACTTGCCGACGCTAGTGATGGCGGCCGAACACTACAACCGCATCGTGCGCCTCGTCGAACATGAAATCCCCGTGAAGCTGCAGTTCGAGATCAAGGTGAGCTTCGACGATACCGAGCCGTTCAACGTGATCGCGGAGATTCCGGGCAACGGTAAGAAGGACGAACTCGTGATGGTCGGCGGACACTTCGATAGCTGGCATTACGGCACCGGCGCCACGGACAATGCGGCGGGCTCGGCGATCGCGATGGAAGTGATGCGCACGCTGAAGAGCCTGAACCTGAACATGGATCGCACGGTCCGCATGGCGCTCTGGGGCGGAGAAGAGGAAGGCCTGCTCGGTTCGCGCGCCTACGTAAAGGAGCACTTCGCGGATCCGACGACGATGAAGGTCACCTCGGAGCACGAGAAGGTCGCGGGCTACTGGAACATCGACAACGGCACAGGCAAGATTCGCGGCATTTATCTGCAGGGCAACGATATGTGCCGGCCGATCTTCGAGAAGTGGCTGGAGCCCTTCCACGATCTGGGCGCGGCCACCATCACCAGCCGCAATACCGGCGGCACGGATCACCAGGCCTTCGACGGCATCGGCCTGCCGGGCTTCCAGTTCGTCCAAGACACGATGGACTACGAGACGCGCACGCACCACACCAACATGGACGTCTACGATCGCATTCAGGCGACCGACATGATGCAGATGTCGGCGATTGAAGCGTCGATGGTGTACCTGACAGCGGTGCGGCCGGAGAAACTGCCGCGCAAACCGCTGCCTCCTCCGCAGCCGGCAGGCCGCGGTGGTCGCGGTGGCGGGGGCGGAGCGCCTACGGCAGGGCGCGGCGGCAACTAACGCCCGAATCAACTTGCTGGATCACAACGGCCCAGGGGCGACCCTGGGCCGTTGTGCGTCTGGATGTACCGCTCTCCTGATTTTACTTCTAACCAATTGCAAACTACGTCGTCAAACGATATAGTTGAGGAGGTTACAGCGTATGGCGAGCTACATAGCAGCGGAGCCGGGCGTCGAGCCGCGAGAAAATAGCGAGTGCGAAGACGAACCAGCGGAGCGCGCAGCTCCGCCCGTCGACACTGAGACGGATTCCGGGGAATATTCCGCGATTGCGGTAGCCATATCTAAGGAGGGGCGTCGATGAAACGAAACGTAACGGGACTACTGTTGGGCTGCCTGATGGCGGCGTATTCCGCGGGCGCGGCCACGTGCGGCGGACATGGAGACCGCGCCACCATGCTGGTTTCCACCGACTGGCTGGCGCAGCATCTGAATGACAAGAACCTAGTGATCGTCGCCATCGGTCAGCCGGCCGACTACCACTCGCACATCCCCGGCGCGGTGCAACTCGCGATGGACGAGGTCAGCACGCCGATGGAAATGGGCAAGCTGATGCTTGAGCTTCCGCCCGTCGAGCAACTGCACAAGACCTTCGCCGGACTCGGCATCACCAATGATTCGCGCGTCGTATTGTATGTCGGTAACGCGAGCGTGCAATCGATGACGCGTGTGTATCTCACGCTCGACGCGATGGGCTTGGGCGCGCGCACCGCCATCTTGAACGGTGGGATGAAGACGTGGAAAGCCGAGAACCGTCCCGTCTCCTCCGACGTTCCCACAGTGAAACCTGGCACGCTCGATCTCTGTCCTCAGAGCGACGTGATCGCCACGCTGGACTACGTGAACGGCAACATGAAACACGCAGGAGTCCGCATTCTGGACGCGCGCGCCGAGCAGTTTTACACCGGGAAAACGGCGGGCAAAACGCACGACGGGCAGGATCAACGCAAAGGACACATTCCCGGTGCGGGCAATCTGCAATTCAGCTCGCTATTCGATAATCAGGGAAAATTCCATTCCGCCGAGCAGTTGAAGACGCAGTTTGCCGAGGCGGGAGTGAAGTCCGGCGATCGCGTGGTGTCGTACTGCCACATCGGCCAGCAGGCCACGGTGGTCTACTTCGCGGCGCGATATCTCGGCTACGATGCGCGCATGTACGACGGCTCGTGGGATGAATGGAACGTCCACACGGAACTGCCGGTAGAAGTTTCCAAGTGAAGGCTGGGCCGCGAACCGATATCCCGTTTGCGGCCCTTTCTTGATTAGAAATTAACGATCGACGCGAACGATACCGGATCCAGCGCCGCGCCGCCCACCAGGACGCCGTCGATTTCCGGCTGTCCCATCAGGACCTTCGCATTGTCGGGTTTCACGCTGCCGCCGTACAGAATGCGCACGGAATCCGCCGCGTCCTTGCCGAATTTTTCGCGGACCTGCGCGCGAATCGCGCGGTGCGTTTCGGCTGCGATCTCGGGCGTCGCCGTCTTGCCGGTGCCGATGGCCCACACCGGTTCGTAGGCGATCACGATCTTCGCGAACTGCTGTTCGGTGAGCCCCGCGATGCCCTTCTGAAACTGTCCCGCGAGCACCGCTTCGGTCCTGCCCGATTCGCGGTCCGCCAGAACTTCGCCGATGCAGACAATCGGGGTCAAGCCGAATTCGAGCGCCCCTTGCGTGCGCTTGAGGACCGTCTCATCGGTCTCGTTGAAGTACTGACGCCGTTCGCTGTGGCCGACGATGGCATGGCTGGCGCCGACCGCGTTCAGCATCGGGCCGGAGACCTCGCCGGTGAATGCGCCCTCCTTGGCCCATGCGACATTCTGTGCGCCGACCTGGATCGCCGACCCTTTGGCGGCGCCGACGGCCGCTTGAAGATTCGTGAAGGAAGGACAGATCACGATCTCACAATGCGAGCTGTTCTCGACCAGCGGCCGGAATTTCTCGAAGAACGCAACGGTTTCCGCGGGCGTTTTGTACATCTTCCAATTGCCCGCCATGACTGGTTTTCTCATAATAGTTGTGATAAAAAGCTCTGGCCTTGCGAGATCCGCGCCCCGTAATTTTCGGCGACGGTCTGGCCGATATCGCTGAGTGATGCGCGCGTTCCCAAGTTGACGCCAGTGCGCACCTTGGGTCCGGAGACCAGCAGGGGGACGAATTCGCGGCTGTGATCGGTGGAAGGCGTGGTTGGGTCGCACCCGTGGTCGGCCGTGAAAATCGCGAGATCTCCCTCGCGCAGCTGACTCTGAAAACCGGGGACCCACGCATCGAATTCCTCGAGCGCCGCACCGTAGCCCTCCACATTGTTGCGGTGGCCGTACTGCTGATCGAAATCGACGAGGTTGACGTAAATCATTCCGCGATCCATCTCCTGCATCGCGCTCAGCGTCTCCGCCATGCCCTCGGTATTGTTCTTAGTTTTCGTGGATTCCTGAATGCCGCGCCCGAGGAAGACGTCGAAAATCTTGCCCACGCTATGGATCAGGAGTCCGCGATCGTGCAGCTGATCGAGCAGCATCCCCTTCGGCGGCGGTACCGCGTAATCGTGGCGATTCGGTGTCCGCGCGAAGTTCCCCGGCGTGCCGGTAAACGGACGCGCGATCACGCGTCCCACTTCATGCGGCCCGCGCAGTATATCGCGCGCCGTCTCGCACATCTTATAGAGTTCCCATAGCGGAATCACTTCCTCGTGCGCGGCGATCTGGAAGACGCTGTCCGCCGACGTGTACACGATCGGCGAGCCCGTCCGCATGTGCTCCTCGCCGAGCTCCTTGATGATCTCCGTGCCCGACGCGGCTTTGTTCCCTAGTGAGCGGCGTCCGGTGCGGCGCTCGAATTCGTTCATCACGTCGGCCGGAAATCCCTTCGGGTAAAGCGGGAACGGCTTCTCCAGGTGAATGCCGACCATCTCCCAGTGCCCGGTGGTCGTATCTTTTCCGGGCGAGGCAAGCGTACATTTTCCGTACGCCCCCGCCGGCGATGCGGCGGCCGGAATTCCGGTGAGCGGCTTGATGTTGCCCAGTCCGAGCCGCGCCATGTTCGGCAACTGAATGCCGCGAAGGCGCGCGATGTTGCCGAGCGTATCGCTACCCGCGTCGCCATACTGCGCGGCATCGGGCATTTCGCCGATTCCTACACTGTCCAGAACAATCCAGATTACGCGTTCAAACACAAATTCGACTTTAACATCTGGCGGGGGCCTATTGTTTCTTGCCGAAGAGCCCTTTGATGAGCCCCGTCGCCTTGCCGACCGCGTCCCCGCCGGTGAACTTATTCAGCTCTTCCCTGGCGAGCGCTTTCACGTCGGGACGAAACACCGGGTCGCTCGCGGGGCCTGCCACCGTGAACGGAATCGGTGTGCCGCCCACCGGCGCCAGCATGCCCGACGTGTGGACCGTCGCGCGCATTTTGAAATCCAACACGTGCGCGGGGCTCGACGTGCCGCTCCCTTCGAGATTGCCAAGCGCCGGAACGATCAGCTCGACCCGATCCGCCGTGATGCCTTCAGGCCCCAGCCGCAGACTCGCGCCGAATGTCTGGATCTGGGTGTCCGGTCCGCCCTTCATCCCGGCGAACTTCTCGATCGCCGCCATCTTCTTCCCCATGTCGAAGCCCGCGAGTTTGGTGTTGTCGAGCGAGATCGTGCCCGTGGTCACCAGGCTTTCGAGCGCGCCTTGCATTGCGAGTTTGATGCTTGCCGTGCCGCCCTGCAGCGACGACCCGTTGGGCAGCACGATTCCCATCGCGGGCAGCATCGCGGCGAGTTCCTGCACCGGCATCTTCTGGCCATTCAGGTTCATCTGGATCGAGGTGGAATCGGCGTGTTGCGCATACGTGCCGGTGAGACTGGCTGGTGCGCTGCCGATGTGGATCTCGCCGTGGCGTAATTGGCCGGACCGCTTGCCCAGATTGTGATCGAGCGCAAAATCGAATTCCACCGGACGCTTCGCCGCCATCGCATCCTTGGCGAGCTTGAGATTCTCCGCCTTCAACTTACCCTTGACCTGCGCGATTTTGCCGTTCGATTCCAGTGTCGAGTGAAACCCGATCAGCCCCGCGATCGCCGGCGCACTCTGCGTGATGCCGGTACCGGCGAGATCGAGCTTGTCGACATCCAGACTCGCCGTCATCGGAGTGGCTGCGACATCGACCGAATCGATCGGCCCCGCCTTGCCGTCCAACTTGATCGTGCCTCCGCCGGCGACCTTCGTCGCGAACGTGAAAGGGAAGGCGCTCGCCACGGCGAAATCGCGCACTTCCAAATTCACATCGTCGAGCACGAGGGGCCGCTCATGTCCGCCGCTACGATCCAGCGAGATGCGATCTAGCGAGAAATGTCCGCCGGTGATTTTCACCAGCTTCACCGAAAGATCCATCGCACTGTTCGAAGCGGGCGCCGCGGGCTTGGCCGAAGCAGGCGTTTTGTCCCCGCCCAACCTGGAAAAATTCCAGTCGCCGCCCGCCGATTGGATCAGATTGATCGCCGGCTGCTCGATCGTCAGACCCGTAACGTGAAGCTGCCGCGCGGTAAGCAGCGGCCACAACTCTACTCCGATCGCCAGCGATTTCGCCTGCACGAATGGCTT
>JAOAPT010001005.1 GCA_025463045.1 Candidatus Solibacter sp. | reverse complement strand
ACTCGTTCGGCTCGGTGAACAGAGTCCGCTTGCCCGCACGCGCCGCATACTCCCATTCCGCCTCGGTGGGCAGACGGTACGCCTTGCCTTCCTTCTTCGACAACCACTCGCAGAACGCCACCGCATCATTCCAACTCACGCCGGAGACATACGGTGCGTAATGAGCGCTGCCGCGATAACCCGGCCGGAACTTCTGGAACTGCTCCACCGTCACTTCCGTTACCGACAGTAGAAACGGCTTGCTGATCGTCACCTGGTGGACAGGTGCTTCGTCGTAATCGCCCTCGTTGCTCGGCCGGTCGTAGATCACGCCGTTGGGACCTTTAAGAAGTTCCGCCGGGATCGGCGTCGAATCCACGCCCATCTGAAAACTTCCCGCGGGGATCTCGACCAGCGCGATGCCGATCGAGTTCGTCGTCTGTCGCGCGCCTTCGGCTGCCAGCAGCGCGGCGCACGCGGCCGCTGCCATCCACTGCCGTTCCCATTTAGCCATCTCTCCGACTTTACATCGCATCCGTCCAGCGCACAAAATGGGAATTCCGGTATATTGATCGGTCCCAACGATGGATTTCCAGCAGCTTCGCGTATTCCGCGCCGCCGCCAAGAACGGCGGTTTCACTCGCGCCAGCGAACAATTACACCTCTCGCAATCCACCGTCAGCCAGCACATCAAGCAGTTGGAGAGCGATCTGGGATGTAAACTTTTCGCGCGTGTCGGCCGCCGCGTCGTCCTCAGCAAGGCCGGCGAGCTTCTCCTTCAATACGCCGATCGCATCTTCCAGGACCTCAAGCACGCCGAAATGGCCGTCCGCGAGCTCAGCATGCTCAAACACAGCACGGTCCGCCTCGGCGTCGGTGCCGCCACCATGGCCTATCGCCTGCCGAACATACTGAGCGAGTTCAGCGCACGCTTCCCCGAAATCGAACTCGTAGTCGTCACCGGCCCCACTGAAATCCTGCTCGAACACCTGCGCGCCGAACGCGTCGATATCGCCATCGTCATGTCGCCGAGCCCGGAACCCGGCATGACCATCGCCTCCGCCGGCCGCGAGGAACTGGTCGTCGTGCTCCGCCGCGGCCATCCAGCCGGCCGCAAAGGCATCATCACGCCCGCCGAACTCGCCAAACTTCGCTACATTTCTTACGAGAAGGGCGCGCGCATGCAGAACCTCATCGATCAGTATTTCGAGAGCCTCGGCATCGCTCCGCGCGCCGTTATGGAGCTCGAGAACATCGAATCGATTAAAGGTCTGGTGCGCTCCGGCCTTGGTTTTGCAGTGCTGCCGAAGTGCACAGTGACCGAGCCCGGCCAGGCGCGCCACTTCCGAATCGTAGCCGTAAAAGGCCCGCCGCTGGTTCGCGAACTCGGCCTGGTACACCTCGACGCCGCCATGTTGCCCTCCGCGATTCGTGAGCTCGGGAGCCGCATCGTCGCAGGTATGAAATCCGATCCATCGGCGCTGGCGATGGAAGCCCCAAGTAAAACGATTGGACCCGAAAAGCGGAAAGCTTTAGAATCCGGCTCATAGGGGTTCTCAGTTGAATCGTGGAGGCCATGTGAAGCGCTCTATTTCAGTTATCGTTTTCTGTGCCGTGTTTTCCGGTTTGGTTTTCGCGCAGGAGTTCCGCTCCAGTCTCACCGGGCGCGTGAGCGATCCGAGTGGTTTGGGCGTTCCCAACGCCAAGATCGTCATCACCAAAACCGACACGAACTCGCGTTCCCAAACCGTCTCCGCACCCGATGGCAGCTTCAGCGTTCCGGCGCTTGTGCCCGGACCCTATTCGGTCGCTGTCGAGGCAGCCGGCTTCAAGAAGTACACCCACACCGGCATCGAGATCGGAGCCAACCAGCGCATCGCCGAAGACGTCAGCCTGCAGGTCGGCAGTTCCGCCGAGTCGATCACAGTGAGCGCCGACGCGCCCCTGATCAACACGATGACGGCCTCCGCCGGCCAGGTGATCACGACTCGCGAAGTGGAGAGTCTTCCGATGAACGGCAACACGCCGCTCGCGCTCGCGCGCAATGCGCTCGGTGTGATTCCCAAGCAGAAGCACCTGCTCAATGAGGTCAAGCCTTACGACACCGCGAGCGCGGTCGATATCGCACTCGGCGGCGCCAACTCCGGCTCCAACGAGTACCTGCTGGATGGCGTGCCGAACATGAGCAGCGCCTCGCGCCAGGGCGCATTCAGCCCCTCCATGGAAGCTGTCGACGAAGTCAAGGTCGAGCTCTACCAGGCCGACGCCGCGTACGGCGATACGCTCGGCGGAACGGTCAACATCACCACCAAGAGCGGCACCAACACCTATCACGGCGCCCTCTACGAATTCAATAAGACTTCGGCGCTCGCCGCCAACCAGTTCTTCCTGAACTCCGCGGGACAGCAGCAGCCGGTCACGCGCTCCAATCAGTACGGCTTTGCGGTCGGCGGCCCGGTGCGCGTGCCCAAGCTCTTCAACGGCAAGGATCGCCTGTTCTTCTTCCTCGCGTATGAGGGCTACAAAGATTCCAGCCCCGGCGTCTTCACCGGCGCCGTCCCCACCGCCGCCGAACGCACCGGCGATTTTTCGGCGCTGCTCCAACTGGGCAGCAGCTATCAGTTGTACGATCCGAATTCCGCTACGCTCTCCGGCGGTAAGATCACGCGCACTCCCCTCAGCGGAAACATTATCCCCAGCGCGCGGATCAACCCCGTTTCGAAGGCGTATCTGCAATACTTCCCGCTGCCCAATCAGCCCGGCAAGCCCGACGGCGAGAACAACTACGTGGTGCCCAACCCCAATGTCAACAATTTCGCTTCATGGGTGGGACGCACCGACGCCAGCCTCGGCTCGCGCAACAAACTTTTCTTCAGCATGCACGAAAGCTCCTACACGGGAGCCAGCGCCGATATTTTTCAGAACCTGGGAACCGGCCAGTTCAGCGGCCTGGATATCTGGGGCGGACTGATCGACGACGTACATATGTTTTCCCCGACCCTTGTGATGGACACGCGCTTCGGCGTCACGCGCAGCTACTCCGCCAGCTTCATCAAGAGCGCCGGCTTCGACCCGACCTCGCTCGGCTTCCCGGGCTACATGTCCACCTTTTCGCAGCGTCTCGCGATGCCGCGCATTGCGTTCTCCGACAGCAACTACGCCGGACTCAGCACGTCTCCCGGCAACGTCGCGCCTTTCGTCTCGTATCAGTGGTTCACCAGCCTGACCAAGACGATGGGCAAGCACAGCCTCAAAGCGGGCGTGGATTTCCGCCGCTACGATGCCAACAGCCTGAACCCCGGCTTCTCCGCCGGCACCTTCACCTTCGGCAACAACTGGGTGACCGCCGGCACCGGCGCCGCCGCTCAGCCCTTCGGCAGTTCGATGGCATCCTTCATGATGGGACTGCCCACCGGCGGCCAGTACGACGTCAACACCGCCTTCTCCTATCGCAGTTATCTCTTCGGTTATTTCCTGCAGGACGATTGGCGCGTCACGCCGAATCTCACCCTCAACGTCGGCATCCGCTTCGAACATGAGACGCCGATCACGGAGCGCTACAACCACATCGTCAACGGCTTCGACCCCAAGGCCGCGAATGCAGTCTCGGCGGCCGCCGCTGCGGCGTATGCCAAGTCGCCCATTCCGCAGCTTCCCAACAGCGCCTTCTCCGCAACGGGCGGCGTCACCTTCGCATCCTCCGGCAAGCGCTCCGGCTACTCGCTGCCGGCTGTCTTCCCCAGCCCGCGCCTCGGCATCAGTTACGCCCCCGATTTCCTTCACCACAAGACCGTGTTCCGCGGCGGCTTCGGCATCTTCAACAACAGCATCGGCGCCTTTCTCACCGGTCCCACCACGGGCTTCAGCCAGACCACCACGC
>JAOAPT010000368.1 GCA_025463045.1 Candidatus Solibacter sp. | reverse complement strand
GCAGGTGCCCACGGTCTTCTACAGCGCGACGCGCGGCGCGGGCAATGTCTATTTGAAGATCGTAAATCGCGCCGCGGAAGCGCAGGATGTGCGCGTGGAGATCTCGGGCGTGTCTGTCGACGCGAAGGGCCAGAGCATTCAACTCGCGGCGAAGAGTCCCGACGATACAAACTCGATCGCCGACCCGGCGAAGCTCGTGCCGGTGACGGCGAGCGTCGATGGCTTGGGCACGAAGTTCACGCGAACTTTCCCGCCCTATTCGATCACCGTACTCGTGCTGAAAGCGAAGTAGCGCTGCATTTCGTCCGACCCGCGCGAGGGTACGCAACAGCTCCCCAGAAAATGACGCTCAAAAAAAACGATCGTGCATTTCCATCCCTTGTTGCGGCCCCGAACGGGGCCATGGAGAACTCCGTTGAAGAACACACTCCAATCAGAGGCTCGGTTCTTCATTGCCTTTGGTGGGCCGCAGGCCCATGGGGCTCCCTGACGGTCGCGGCTCCGATTGCTTCCCGGTCCTTGTGGGGCACCGTCGAAAGCTTGATTCGGGCAGTCTCAAGAACCCCGGCGCGAAGAAGACCCGCGATCCGATATGAGATATCGGCCGCCGCCGAACCTCTTTTCGCCTCTTTCCTATCGGCGTTCATCGGCGTTCATCGGCGGCTTAAGAAGTTTGGCCCTAACGAACCCCACCACTTCTGCCGATTGCCCTCAAATCGTGGAGCGCAATCGACGTACAGCCAGCTTTCATGCACCTTTGGTGGCTGCATCTCCCGGAGTCCCGCTTGACCCCTCGCATCGCCCTCGACGCCACCTACAGCGTAGGCGACGTCCTCTCCGGCGTCGGACTCTATTCCCACGAAATCCTCTACGGACTCGCCGCCCAACACCCCGAAACGCGCTTCGACTTCTGCTACCGCCCGCATCGCTACCACCGCGCCGCGGCACTCCCACCCAACGCCCGACGCCGCCTTATCTTCGAGCCGCTCCTCCCGCGCCCCACCGACCTCTTCCACGGACTCAACCAGCGACTTCCCCGCGTCCCGCTCCGTCGCGCCGTCGCCACCTTTCACGATCTCTTCGTCATGACCGGCGAGTACTCCACGCCCGAATTCCGCGCCCGCTTCACCGGGCAGGCGCGCGACGCCGCCGCCCGCGCCGATCTCCTGATCGCCGTCTCCGCCTTCACCAAGCAGCAAATCGTCTCGCTCCTCAACGTCGACGCCGCGCGCATCCACGTCGTCCATCACGGCATCCGCAAGCTCCCGCCCGTCGATGCCCCGCGCGAGCCGGTGATCCTCAACGTCGGCGCCATCCAAAAACGCAAAAACATCGCGCGCCTCGTCGAAGCCTTCGAATCGCTCGACCCCGCATGGCGCCTCGTCCTCGCCGGATCGAGCGGCTACGGCGCCGACGAAATCCTCGCACGCATCGCCGCCAGTCCGGCGCGGGATCGCATCCAGGTCACCGGCTACGTCTCGCCCGGCGAACTCGCACAATGGTACGCCCGCGCGTCCATCTTCGCCTTCCCCTCGCACGACGAAGGCTTCGGCATGCCCGTGCTCGAAGCCATGGCCGCCGGAGTGCCTGTCGTCACCTCCGACCGCTCGGCGCTGCCTGAGGTGGCCGGAGACGCAGCTCTCCTGATCGACCCTGGTAACACCGAGGCTCTCCGCAATGCGCTGCGGCAACTAACGGATGACGGGAATTTGCGACAGGAACTGTCTCGACGCGGAGTTGAACGGGCGCGGACGTTCACGTGGGAAAAGGCAGTCCGCGAAACGTGGGATGTCTATCGAAATCTGTTGAATTGTGTCTAGCGATTCTCTTCGTCGACCGCAATCTTGAGCGCGCGCAGAAAACGATGATCCTGCGATGTGAACTTGATCTTGCCGGTGGCTTCGAAGGTCCGCTTCGGCTCCTTCGGTTGTTCCTCGCTCACCTCGGGCTGATCCCCGTCCTCATCCTCGGCGTTCTCGTCCCTACG
Source organism: Candidatus Solibacter sp. (assembly GCA_025463045.1). Taxonomy (GTDB): domain Bacteria; phylum Acidobacteriota; class Terriglobia; order Bryobacterales; family Bryobacteraceae; genus Solibacter. The sequence goes on along the minus strand of JAOAPT010000368.1, from coordinate 1,954 downwards.
GTTAAAGCCGATCGTCGCCTCCAGTACCAGGAAGACGTCGTACCCGGCCCGTTTAATTTCCCCTATTGCCTCCGCAATCCTGTCGGACTCGGATAGGGAATCGTTGATGGCGTTTCCCAGTTCCTGCATCAGGTGTTTTAATGGCTCTTCCACAGAGTTCCCCTTTTATGGCAGATGCGCCGGATGCAACCGGCGTTCCACCTATGGGTCCGCACCCACCGTTCCGATTGTAGTGGACCATATCCGGCTTAACAAGCTCTAGTCCTGCTAAACCATCGGCGGAATATATCCTCTGGATTACAGGAGAACACCCGTTTTGAACCTTTTGTTACGATGGAGTGGTGTGGAAGAATCTGACCGCGCGCCATTCCCGGGAATTCGTCAAGCACGTCGTACCCGCCATCCTAAAACCTGCCCGGACTCTCTGGAACGAGGTTATCGGGTTTCTTTTCATCTGCTTCGCCGTTATTTTCGGTTTCAAGGCAGTCCGCCTCTACCTGGACCTTTCTAAGACCACAGGCGAGGAAGGCTCCGCCAATTTCGTGCGCTTTGCCATGGCCGGATTCTGTACCCTGCTCATGCTTTGGTTCGGAGTCACATCCTTCCTTCGCGCCCGTAAAATATCCCGATCATGAACCCAGAGCTCGGCGAGCCCGGACAGTTCCCGTACACCCGCGGCGTCTACCGCGACATGTACCGGAGCCGCCTGTGGACCATGCGGCAATACGCCGGCTTCGGCAACGCCGGGGAAAGCAATCGCCGCTATCGCTACCTTCTCTCGCAAGGCACCACCGGACTCTCCGTCGCCTTCGATCTCCCCACCCAGATGGGCTACGATAGCGACCACCCCATGGCATCGGGCGAGGTCGGCCGCGTCGGCGTCGCCATCTCTTCCCTCGCCGACATGGAGCGCCTCTTCCAGGAGATTCCGCTCGACAAAGTGTCGACGTCGATGACCATCAATTCGACCGCCGGCATCCTCCTCGCCTACTACGCGCTCGTCGCGGAACGCCAGGGCGCGCCGCGCAACAAGCTCTCGGGCACCATCCAGAACGACATCCTGAAGGAGTATATCGCCCGCGGCACCTACATCTATCCCCCGCGCCCGGCGATGCGCATCATCACCGACATCTTTGCCTGGGCCGGCCGCGAAATGCCCGAGTGGAATACGATTTCGATCAGCGGTTATCACATCCGCGAGGCCGGCTCCACCGCCACCCAGGAACTCGCCTTCACCTTCGCCAACGCGATCGCCTACATCGAAGCCGCCCTCGCCGCCGGACTCCCCGTCGATTCCTTCGCCCCGCGCCTCTCCTTCTTCTTCAACTCGCACAACGATTTTCTCGAGGAGATCGCCAAATTCCGCGCCGCCCGCCGCATCTACGCCCACCTGATGCGCGATCGCTTCGGCGCCCAAGACCCGCGCTCCACCATGCTGCGATTCCATGTCCAGACCGCCGGCTCCACCCTCACCGCGCAGCAGCCCGATGTCAACATCGTGCGCACCGCGCTACAGGCGATGGCCGCCGTGCTCGGCGGTGCGCAATCGCTGCACACCAATTCGCGCGATGAAGCGCTCGCCCTCCCCACCGAGGAATCGGCGCGCATCGCCCTCCGCACCCAGCAGGTAGTGGCCTACGAATCGGGCGTCACCAACACGGCCGACCCCGTCGGCGGCAGCGAGTACATCGAGGGCCTCACCGATTCCATCGAGTGCGGCGTCCATGAGTACCTCCAGACGATCGAGGAAATGGGCGGCACGCTGCGCGCGATTGAGACCGGCTACATTCAAAACCAGATTCACAACGCCGCCTACGATTATCAGCGTGCCATCGAAACCGGTGACCGCATCGTGGTCGGCGTCAATCGCTTCCAAAAGGAAGACGAGCGCTCCGCACCCGTGTTCCGGCTCGATCCCGAACTCGAAAAGTCGCAGGTCGAAAGCCTCCGCCAA
>JAOAPT010000986.1 GCA_025463045.1 Candidatus Solibacter sp. | reverse complement strand
GAAGCAACCAGCAACAGATCGGCTTCGAGCACGTGATGCAAGCTGTGAAGGACATCGGGCAGGGCAGCGAACAGGCGGTGTCGAGCACGCGCCAGATGGAACGGGCGGCGGCCGGTCTGGCGGCGCTTGGCGAGCAGCTTCAAAAGGCGACCGACAGGTATCGGCTGTGACCGGCATCCGCGAAAAACTGGCGGCCATCTTTCAGGCGGAGCACGCCGAACATCTGGGACAAATCCGTTCCATTCTCGCGTTATTGGAGAACGTGTCGGAGGCCCAGGGCAGAAGCGAGTTAGACGAAGCCTTCCGGCGCGCCCATAGTTTGAAAGGGGCGGCTCGCGCCGTGGATCTGCCTCCGGTGGAGGGTCTCGCACAGGGCCTGGAAACCCTGTTTTCGCGGGTTCGCGAGGGCACGCTTCCGTTGAATAAGAAGACCGTCACGGTGATTCACCAGGTGCTCGACTCCAGTGAGGACTGCCTGGCCGGAATTCGTGAGAACCGGATTCCGGAGCACCCCGCGGCCGCGTTGCGCGCCATGGCGGAATTGCTGGGAGACGAGGCGGGCCTGCTGGAATCGCCCCCCCTCCCGGAGGCGGCGAAAACGCCCACCCCCGTAACGGTTCAGCGCACTGAAATGCTACGAGTGGAGGGTGGCGACCTGGATCGGCTGGTCCGCTCGACAGGCCAGATTCTCACCGAGAGTCTGCGGCAGAAGGCAGTGACTCTCGAACTCTTCGAGCTCATGCGCCAGATCAAGGAAATGGAGAGTGATCGCGCCCGTTCCCAAAAGACTTTCGCAGCTTCCTGGCAGCGTTTTGCCGGCACCGCGGAATCCTCGGCGCTCACGCAGAATACCAGGGTTGTTCAGCAACAGTTTGTTCAGCAAAAAGTCCGCTCTTTGGTTGGGCAGTCGAGAAAGGTGTGTCTTCTGCAGCAGCGCGTCGCCTGGAGCCTTCAGGTTTCCGCGGAACGGCTCCAGCGGGACGTATGGAAGGCTCGAATGGCGCCGGTCGAAGACCTGTTTGAAGGCTTTCGGAAAATGGTCCGGGATCTGGCCCGCGATGAGAAAAAGGAAATTGAGTTCCGGCTGAACGGGTCCGATGTCAGGGCCGACCGCCTGGTGCTGCAGGCGCTCAAGGACCCCGTGATGCACCTGCTTCGCAATGCCATCCGCCACGGAATCGAAACACCAGGCGAGCGTGTGAGCAAGGGGAAGTCTCCAGTGGGTTCGTTGACGGTTAACGTTGAATCGCAAAGGGGACGCCTGGTTATCGAGGTCGAAGACGATGGCCGCGGAGTCGACTTCGACAGAGTCGCCAAGCTGGCAATCGAGCAGGGTGTCATTTCCGCGACCGTCGGCACCCCCTCCCAAGATCTGGCGCGGATCCTCTTCCAGCCGGGTTTCTCCACATGCACAACGGTCACCGATCTATCGGGACGCGGGATGGGACTCTCGGTGGTCCATGAAACCGTGCGGCGCCTTCAGGGAGACGTGGATTTCAGGCAAAAAGTGGAGCCCGGCGCGTCCATTCTTCTGTCGGTCCCCTTGTCGGTATCTACCTTTCATATGGTGTTGGTTTCATGCCAGGGGCAGACATTCGGAATTCCCAGTCACGGCATTGAGCGCTTACATCGCGTAAACCTTCAGCAGGTGGAAACGCTGGAGGGTAAGCCGGTGGTCAATCTGAGAGGACGCCGGATTGCGCTGTTCAGCCTGGCGAATCTGCTCCGGATTGGGGACGGCGCCGCCGCCTTCACGGGGGCGACTCTGCCAGTCATGCTGCTGCGATCGGGAGCCCGGTACGCGGCCGTATGGGTAGATCGGTTTCTAGAAGAAAGGGAGGCACTGGTCCAGGAGCTGGGGATGCCCTGTCCAGCCACCGGCAACGTTTCCGGCGGTCTGTTGCTGAGGGACGGGACGGTATCGATGGTGCTGAACCCCGCCGGTCTGGTCGAGACCTCCGCCCAATCCGCCGCGCCCGTGCTGAAGCGCGCGCAACCAGTATCCAAAGTAGCCGTTTCGAGCATTCTTGTGGTGGACGATTCGATCACGACGCGGTCGCTCGAGAAAAGTATTCTGGAGGCCCACGGCTATCGGGTGCGCGTGGCGGTGGATGGCGTCGAAGCCCTGCAGTTATTACGCGCAGAGAGTGCCGACCTGGTGATCGCCGATATCGAGATGCCGCGTCTGGATGGCTTCGGCCTGCTCGAGGCGATGAAGGCCGACAAGCACTTGGACCGGATTCCGGTCATCATCGTGAGCTCGCTGGACCGTGCCGAGCACCGGCAAAGAGGCCTCGGCCTGGGCGCCGACGCGTATGTGGTGAAACGCAAGTTCGATCAGCGGGAACTGCTGGATGCCGTCCAGCAATATCTATGAGCAAAATCCGCGTAATGGTGGTGGAGGATTCGGCGGTCGTTCGGGCGTTGCTCCAACACATCATCGGCGGCGACGCCCGACTGGAGGTGATGGCAGCGGCGGCCAGCGCGGAAGAGGCGCTGAGCATGCTCAAGCGGATGTCTCCGGATGTGATCGTCATGGATATCCGGCTGCCTGGCATGGACGGACTGGAGGCCACACGGCGGATCATGTCTCAAAAGCCGATCCCGATTGTGGTGGTGGCAGGCGTCGTCGAATCCAAAGAGCGGAGTTCCACTACCATGGAGGCCTTGCGGGCAGGGGCCCTCAGCGTCTTGGAAAAGCCCGTCGGTACGACCCATGCCGACTACGAGACACTGGCGGAGCGTTTTTGCACCCAATTGGCGATCATGAGCCAGGTGAAACTGGTGCGGCAGACTACCCGGCGCAACTCGCGCCTGCTGCCAGCCCACGACGAGCCGCGTCGTGGGGGCGCATACTCGATGCTGGGGATTGTCTGCTCGACCGGCGGGCCGGGCGCGCTGGTAAAGCTGCTGGGAGCGCTGGGGCCGGATTTCCCCTTGCCTATCCTCCTGGTGCAACACATGACGGCCAGCTTTCTACCGGGGTTCGCCTCATGGCTGGAGAGCGTTTGCCCGTTTTCGGTGGCGATGGTGAGTGACGGCCAGGTTCCCGCTGTTGGCGTGGTACACATGGCTCCGGCCGAGCAGCACCTGCGACTCGACGCCGGCTCCCTTCGGCTGGATCTGGCGGCGCCCGTGTGCGGACAGCGTCCCTCCGGAACCGTCTTGTTTCAGTCCATGGCGAGCAGCCTCGGAGGCCACGCGCTAGGCATTCTGCTAACCGGCATGGGTGAGGACGGCGCAGCCGGGCTCGGTGAGATCCGCCAGGCCGGCGGTTACACGATAGCAGAGGACGAATCGACGGCGGTGGTTTACGGAATGCCCGCGGTGGCGGTCCGTATGGGAGCCGTCTGCGAATCCTTGCCGCTTCCGGCGATTGCCCCAAGAGTGTTGGAACTGGTTTCGGCCAGGCCGGAGATGAACTGATGGAACGCGCCTGCCGAGTCATGGTGGTGGAGGATTCCGCAACCCAGGCCTTCAAAATGCGCCTGTTGTTGGAGGGCGAAGGCTACGAAGTCTCTACCGTTGCGACGGCGGAGTCTGCGCTGGCTGAATTGAGCCAATCGCCTCCCGATCTGATCCTGGTCGAGTACTATCTTTCCGGCATGCTGGGTGACGAGTTATGCCGGCGTATTCGAATGAACCCGAGTACTCGCCGCATACCCATCCTGATGGTGACCGCCGTTGGAGCCGGCGCAGCGGGCGCATACGGTCCCGATTGCGTCGCCGACGATTTTATTTCCAATTCCGAGAGCGCGGACGTCCTGATTCTGCGAATTCGTGCGATGTTGCGCAAGGCTCTCGCGCAATCCGCGATTTCGGATCCGGAGCCTCCGCACTTCAACCGCGCCCTGATACTGGCGATTGACGACAGCCCCACACACCTCGCGCTCATCGACACCGGGCTGCGAAGTCACGGTTATGAAGTGGAGACGGCAGCCAGTGGACCGGAGGGGCTGGACAAGCTGGCGAGCCGTAGTTTTGATTGCGTTCTGGTGGATCTGATCATGCCGGGCATGGATGGCATAGAAGTATGTCGTCGCATTTCCGGCATGCGGTACACGCTTCAGAGATCTGCGGCCGTGATCATGTTGACCTCCAGCGATACCAACGAGGATATGACCCGTGGTTTGGAAGCCGGAGCCGACGATTTCGTCTGTAAATCGGGTGACCTTACCATCCTGCGCGTCCGTATCCGGGCCCTTCTGCGGCGCCGGCTTTTCGAGGATGAGAACCGCCGCATCGTTGAGGAACTCAAGACCAAGGAAATGGAAACGTTGCGTGCCAACGCTGGTCGCGAGGCCGCCGAGGCACGGGCCGCTATGGCGGATGCGCTGGTTCATGCTAACCGGAACCTCCAGGAAGCCAACCGCCGGCTCAAAGAAACACAAGCGCAATTGGTCCAGACCGAAAAGATGGCATCGCTGGGGCAACTGGTGGCGGGGCTCGCCCACGAGATCAACAACCCGCTGGCTTTCGTGGTGAACAACCTTTATACCGTGGAGACCGGCCTCGACCGCATCGCCCCGGAAGCCGAGCCCCACCTGTCGGAGCCTTCCCTTGCGAAGATGCGAAAAGTACGCACGCGTCTCCGGGAAATGGGAGAGGGTCTCGATCGGATCAAGGAACTGGTGGTCAATCTGCGGACTTTCTCGCGGCTCGATGAAGGTGAGTTCAAGACCATCGACATCGGCGATAGCATCGATTCGGTTCTGGTCCTCCTGAACCACAAGATGAATGGCCGTATCCAGGTGGATAGGCACTATGGACCGGGGCGCTCACTTTCCTGCTATGCGGGCCGGCTCAACCAGGTCTTCATGAACCTGATCGCCAATGCCGTGGATGCCATTCCTCGCAATGGAAAGATCGTTATCACGACCAGCCAATCGGACGATGAGTACTGTATCTCGGTGCGCGACAACGGAAAGGGTATTCCGGAGGCGATTCGCGGTCGCATCTTCGATCCGTTCTTTACGGACAAGCCGATCGGGCAGGGTACCGGACTTGGACTGGCCATCTCCTACGGTATTGTGCAGGATCATCATGGCTCGATCGAAGTCCACAGCCAGGAAGGCGCGGGTTCGGAGTTTAGCGTCAGGATCCCCAGGGATCTGGAGTCACGGAGGCACGAATGACCAAAGACAAGCTGCCAATGATCAAAGACAAACTGCCAGTGATCAAAGACAAATTATTGATACTGGATGACGAACCCCGCATTCTTAGTTCGCTTCAGGACCTCTTCGAGGACGACTATGAGGTCTTGACCACCACGGACGCTGGGGAAGCTCTTCGTCTGGCGGAAGAACAGGAAATCGTAGTGGTGCTCACCGACGAGCGCATGCCCGGACTCAATGGCCACGAGTTTTTGGAAACGGTGAAAGAAGTTTCGAAGGCCACCCGTGTCATGGTTTCCGGGTACGCCGACGTAAACGCGGTGACACAGGCGGTCAACCGCGGGCAGATCTTTGCCTACGTCGCCAAACCATGGAATCCCTTGCAACTCAAAGGGACGGTCAGCGCTGCGATGGTTCACTACAGGTTGAACCAGGCTATCGACCACGAGCGGGAACTGCTGCGCGTCCTCATGGAAGGCATTCCAGATCTCATCTATTTTAAAGATGCCGATTCCCGTTTCACCAGGATCAACAGGGAGCATGCGCAAGCCCTTGGCGCCGCCGACCCACGGGAATGCGTAGGGAAGAGAGATTCGGACTATCTCGAACCCGAATACGCCAGCCAATCCCATAGTGACGAACAGGAAATCGTGCGGTCGGGTAAGCCGTTGGTCGATCGGACGGAGCGGGTCAGAAAGGCCAATGGCAGCCTCTGCTGGATATCCACCACTAAGGTGCCGGTTTTCGATAGCAACGGGGTTGTTTCTGGAATTGCTGGAATCTCCAGAGACATCACGAATCTGAAGAAAGTCGAAGAGAACCTGCAACACGCCAAGCAGGCGGCTGAATCCGCCAACTGCGCCAAGAGTGAGTTTCTCGCCGTGATGAGCCATGAAATCCGCACGCCGATGAATGCCATCCTGGGAATGGCCGACCTGCTGTCGAAGACAGTCCTCGATCCCGAGCAGCGGAATTACGTTGGCATATTCCAGCGGGCAGGGGCGAAGTTGCTCGCCTTGATCAACGATATTCTGGATCTGTCGAGGGTGGAGTCCGGGCACTTTGAGCTGGATTCGATCGATTTCGATCTCGACGCGATGCTGGCGAAGAGCATCGAAGTCATGCTTCCCCGCGCCCGTTCCAGCGGCCTCGAACTCACCTGGGAGATTCTGCCGGAGGTGCCGCTCAGGCTGGCCGGCGATCCCGACCGACTGCACCAGATCCTGCTCAATCTGATCGGAAACGCGCTGAAATTCACCGCGAAAGGTTGTGTCTCGCTCCGCGTCGCGTGGGACCCCTGCGACGGCGCAGCGGGTGCGCTGCGATTCAGCGTCACCGATACCGGAATTGGAATCGCTCCCGAAAAGACGGAAATGATCTTTTCGAGTTTCACTCAGGCGGATTCCTCCACCACGCGCAACTATGGCGGAACCGGTCTCGGTCTCGCAATTTGCAAAGGCCTGGTAGATCTGATGGGCGGGCGGGTCGGCTGTAACAGCGAGGTGGGAAAGGGCAGCACTTTCTTCTTCACGGCGCCATTCGGCCTTCTGCTCAAGCGCCAGCATCCTTCACCCATTCCCAGTCCCATCCCCAGTCCCATCCCCAGTGAGACGCCCGCGGCGCCGCGGAATGTCGACAGTCTCACACCACCAGTCGGGAGGGTTGGAATGGCAGGAAAAGGGACTGCCACCCGGGTCCTGGTTGTAGAGGACTGCGAAGATAATCTGTTCCTCGTAAAAGCTTACCTCAATAGCCCCGGATTCGATCTCGATGTCGCCCGCAATGGGAATGTCGCTGTGGCGAAAGTCATCGCCGGCGCCTTCGATATGGTGCTTATGGATGTGCAGATGCCGGTGATGGACGGCTATTCGGCTACGCGCGCCATCCGCCAATGGGAGAAAGAGAAGAACTTGCGTCCCGTCCCAATTCTCGCGCTTACCGCGGATGCCCTCAAAGAGGATGCCCAGAAGAGTAGGGATGCCGGCTGTACTGCGTTCCTCAGCAAGCCCATTAGCCAGGCGGTTCTCCTTGATGCGATTTCCCGTCATACCAGTGGGAATGTCCGGGCGCGTCCGCCGGAAGGAATCATGGCTCTCGTGCCTCAGTACCTGGAAAACGTCCGGCGCAATTTGAACGCTATCCTGTCGGGAATTGAGCGAGGTGACTATGAAATCGCTCGCAGCCTGGGGCATCGGATCAAGGGATCGGGAGCAAGTTACGGTTTTCCGGAAATCACGTCCGCCGGAGCCGCCGTGGAGAGGGCTGCCGCGGACGCAGATGGAGAGGAAATCCGCAGGCAGATCCTGGATCTCGCAAGGTACCTCGATCAGCCGGAGTAGGGATGAGTCGAAGGAGCGCAAAGCTTGAAAACGTCAGCATTGGTTCGGGTTGCCCTAGCAGAAGGCGAACGGATGGCCGTCGGAGCAGTCCCGTTCGGCGAACCCTTCCGTTGAATTGGAAGTTTGACCACTGCCGCCTTCTCCAGTTTCATGGCTGTGCATCCGATAGCGCGGATGCGCTTGCCACGCGCAGGGGCTGTCCGGCCAAGATCCTTCGCCAAAGAACTCGCCCTCTCCCAGAATTAGCGATGACCGCTTCTTTGCCCTGTTTGGAAAAAGCGGTGAGCTGCCCTTCTGGATGTAGAAGATGGCGTCTGCCGGATCGCCTTGCTCAAGAAGACCTTCAGATCGAGAGCTTTGGGTAATCTTCTTCGTAGTCATGGGCGGTCCCTTCTCTCAAAAACAAATGGCCCAAAAGTTCGGCGATCGCAATTTCCCGAATAGAAAAGGTCCCGAACGTGAGCGCTTTTGACCATACGCCCCTAACATTTTCCAGTTACTGTACATAGCATGGACATGGGATGGAGATTGTCACCAGGTGCATTCTTCAACACCACAATACAACTACAGTACTAGAATTTAACCTTGGGTCGATAGGTGCTGCCTGTTCCCTGTCTGACCCGCAAGGGCGTGGACCTACTCTGCTGCAATGGCGGATGTCTCCTGCTCCGTCCTTCGAGGACGTAGACCACGCCCACCTGCTTCAAGACGTGGCGGTACTCGGCACTGGTACATCATGTCAAGGCATATAGCTACAACATCAAACGCGGACGCAGTGATGGTGTACAAATTGTGGTTCGCGAGAGGCTTTCGCGGTGGATGGCCGGAAGAGGACTTACTCCGGGTCGTCTGCGCCGATTCCATCAATTCGCTGATCACCAATCCGAGATCACAACAGCTTCAAGGTCCTAGGAGAAAACGAGGCACTCAGGCGTTGAGAAATTCGGGGATCGGGAGGTTATCGGCATGACCAGTATTCTCGTTTTGGAAGACGAATACTTTCTCATGAAGTTCATGCGGCAGATTCTCAAGCACCATACCGTTCTTGGAGCGTCCAGCGCCGAAGAAGCTCTGCGGCACTTCAAGAGAAGTAACCGAGGCGTTAACCTTCTAATTGCTAATGTCAACTTGCCTACCAGTTCGGGAGTACAAGTCGCCTTGCTGCTTCGCTCGGCAGTTCCCGAGTTGCCCACCATCCTGACATCCGATTATCCGTTGAGCAGTTGGAACGAACAAGACGCCGCCGATTTAAAGAGGTTGGGATCAAATTCAGTCATCGTCATCCAAAAGCCCGTCGAAACTCAACGCCTCTTGAATTGCGTCCGTGAACTGATCGGAGCGCTGCCAGAGGTCGCTAGAACTGCATAGCCCGGGCACGGTAATGCAGAACCGTTGCGCACTTGATGGCTTGATGGTACTCTATCGCATTGGTGAGCGTCCGATGCACTGGATTGCTTTCAGCGCAAACGAACGGTGGGTGAAGTTCTCAGCGCAATTCGGTGCGTGGGAAAGGCGATAGCCAGTGCTCAATCGTGTCGTGAAGGTGATCCAGCGTCGCAAGGTTCCTCTTGGGTTGGGATTGAACACCGGAATCCCTGGCGCCCGGTGCTTGCCGAAAGACGGTGTAACCCTACGGCTGTCCTCGGCGGCATCTTTCCTGAGCCAACTGCACTCTCGACTAGGATCATTGGGCGATGGCCAATTCGTCTCCGCTTCGCGGTCACACCCCGCCCGAGATGACCATGCTGGATCTCGAGGTAGCTCTGCCTAATTCACAGCGCGAGTTTCATTTGGCCCGTTCGCAGCTCCGGCACCTGGCGCCCCAGCCAAAATCGCAGTTCGCTTCCTCCCGTGCCGGCTGGGAGGGCGTTATTAACGCGTTGCTCGCCGCTCGACATGTCATGGAGATGTTCCGACGCGACTCGGCGGATGTCTCTCCAACCGTCTCACCGAAACACTCTCCGAAGCCTGCGAACTCAACATGCCCGGAAAATGAGCAGAGATTGGCCGGAAATGTGCCGTTATCGAAAACTGACCCGCTCCCACTTAGCCGAGTAACGGCGAGCTGCGAAAGTGGCGGCCAGCCGGTCTGGAGGGCGGACTGCCGCCGACTCTTTGGTATCCCGGCATCGAAGCATGGTGTGGTGCAGCAATCTCTCTGCCACCGCATAGGCGGTGGTAACCGACTCTCATTTCTGGGTTCCCCGTCACGCCGGAGTCGCCAGGAGTTATTCATCCGCAGCCCTGATTGGAGACCGATGAAACATACCCGCATTGCTCACGTGAACAACTTGACGCAGCCCTACGTGGCCGCGCGTTGAAAAAATGGCGAACACGGGAGAAGAGCACGCAGGAGTTGAAGGCGAGGAGTCCCCGTTCGACCGGCGGGTCTTTCGGGCTTTGTTCGATCTCGCGAAGCAGTACAAGCGGCAATTCATCATCGTCAGCCTGTTTTCCTTTCTTTATACAGGGCTAGACCTCATGCAGCCGCTGGTATACCGCGCGGCGATCAACGCGGTGGCTGGGATGTTTGTGAACCAGGTTCCAGCGGCGGCACCGATGTTCGCCAAGGTGACGGCCCAGACCCCGCAACAAACACTTCACACCCTACTGGTCTCGGTGGTTCTCTTATTCCTGATCGCCGTGATCTCCTACTACTTTTATCAGCGCGCCACCTATTACGGGTCGCGGGTAGCGAGCTATATGGAGTCGAAGCTCATCGTGGATACGTTTGGCCACGTCCTACGGCTGCCGATCAACTTCTTCAACCACCAGGCCAGCGCGGGACTGGCTCGGCGTATCGACCAATGCGACCAGGTAGCTCCGGTTGTGCATGCGGTGTCCCAGCAGATCGCTCCGGAAGCGGTCCGTCTGGTCGCGATCTGCGCCATTATGCTGACGCAGAATTGGGAGATGGCGCTGCTCGCGGTATGTCTTTTGCCACCCTATGTGTGGCTGGCGCGGCGGGCCGCGCTGAGGCTACAGTCGAACCTCGACCCCTACTATCAGATGTGGGAAGACATTTCGGCGCACATCGCGGACGCGATCGGCGCGGTGAAGACGGTCAAGCTTTCCGGCGCCGAAGCTCGCGAGGAAGAGAAGCTGCGGGAGAAATCGCTCGCGGCTTACGAGGTGTACTTACGCCGAATCAGGACGTCGCAGAGGTACTATCTCTCTCAGGTGGCGATCAGTAATCTGAGTAAGTCGCTGGTGCTGGGATACGGCGGCTGGCTGGTCCTGCGTCATATGCTGACGCCGGGCGATGTGGTGATGTTCGCGGCGTACCTGGACCGTCTTTACTCTCCCATCGATTCGCTGAACGGGCTGGCCGTCAGTCTTCAGGAGAATCTGGCCTCTCTTCGACGCGCGGTGAAACTGAGGGAGGCGGGGCCCCTGGAGCCGACCGGCGCTTCGTTGTCCGAGGGCAAGGGCCTGGTGGAGTTTCGCGACGTCCATTTCGGATATACGCCGGAGAGAGAGGTTTTGCACGGGATCAATCTAACGCTGCAGGCGGGAAAGATTACCGCGCTGGCGGGGCCTTCGGGCGCCGGGAAAACGACCACAGCGGACCTGCTTCTCAAGTTGTTCGAACCGTCGTCCGGCGAGATTCTCGTGGACGGGCAGCCGCTGAGTACGGCCGGATGTTCCTCGGTGCGGGCGGCGATCGGAGTGGTCGCGTCCGACGGGACGGTGTTTCGCGGAACGCTGGCAGACAATATCCGTTACAAGCGGCCGAAAGCGACGATGGAAGAGATCCGCAAGGCAGCGCTCTCCGCGGGCCTCGGCCGGGCGCTCGAACGGCTTCCCGAGGGGCTGACAACCGAAGTCGGAGAGAATGGCGTGGGGCTCTCGCTGGGCGAACGCCAGCGGCTGCAGATCGCACGCATGCTGATCGATCAGCCGCGCCTTCTGGTATTAGACGAGGCTACGGCGAACCTCGACTACGCGACCGAGTTAGACGTACGTACCGCGCTGGATGAGATATCGCCGAAGCCAACGATGCTGGTGATCGCGCATCGCTACACGATGATGAAGAACGCCGATTACGTCTACGTGTTGAAGGAAGGCGAGGTGGTGGAACAGGGGCCGCCCGCGGAACTGCTGAAAGGCCACGGCTGGTTTGCGGAGTTGGCGCGGGAGTCGGGCGAGGTCTCGAGCGTGGTATGAAGCTCAACCTGAACCTGCTGAAGCAGGCCCTGTCGATCGCGAAGCCCTACTGGTCTTCCAAGGAAGGCCGGAGATCTTGGTGGCTGGTGTGGGTGTTAATCCTGCTGCTGCTGGCGGACACGCAATTGAATGTCTGGTTCAACACGCAATCCGGGGAATTCGCTTCGGCCCTGGCGGCTCGCCAAGGGACCCGCTTCTGGCACTCGGTCCGCACTTACCTTTTGTTGCTGCTGATCGCGGTGCCTGAGTATTCCGCTTACTACTTCGTACGCGATCGGGTGGGATTGTACTGGCGGCGGGCTCTGACCCATCGGGTTTTGGACCGGTACTTCAAGAATCACGCGTTCTATCAACTTCACGCGGAGGCGGAGATCGACAATCCGGATCAGCGTATCGCCGACGACATCTATTCGATCACCAGCCAGTCGGTGAACTTTCTGTTGATCCTGGCGAGCGCCATTTTCCAGGTGGCGGCTTTCGGCCGCGTGCTATGGCGAATCTCCGGGTATCTGGTCCTGTTCCTGGTGGTGTATGCGACCGTCGTTACGATGCTGACGTATGGCGTGTTCGGGGGAACGATGGTCTCTCTGTACTACCAGCAACGGCGGAAGGAAGCCGACTTCCGGTTCGGGCTAGTGCGCGTGCGCGAAAATGCGGAATTCATTGCCTTGTATCACGGAGAGAAGCAGGAATTAACCAGGGTGCAGGGCTTGTTCGGCGTTCTGTTCGAGAATTACACGAGGCTGATTCGCTGGCAATTTGGCTTGAATTTCTTCCAATACACGCACACGCTGCTCGTGGCGCTGCTGCCGAGCATCGTGATCGCTCCGCGGGTCCTGTCGGGAGAATTGGAAGTGGGACGCATCGTGCAGGCCACGGGTGCGTTTGCGGCGATCATGGGGTCGCTAACGATTCTGGTGGATAACATGGAGAGCCTGGCCGGATTCGCCGCGGGCATTCGCCGGGTGAAGAGCTTGAACAGCCACCTAAAGAGGGCCGGCACACCGGGGATATCGGGACGTGACAAAATCGCGATGATGGTGAGCGAACGGATGAACTTCGACAACGTGACGCTGCAGACGCCGAACTACGAGCGCACGTTGATTAAAGAGCTTACGGCTTCCATCGAGTGCGGCGAAAGTCTCATGATCGTGGGGGGAAGCGGGCTGGGGAAAAGTTCTCTGCTTCGCATGATGGCGGGGTTATGGAATTGCGGCACGGGCACGATCGAGCGGCCGGATGCCGGCGAGCTGTTGTTTCTGCCGCAGCACACCTACATGATTGTGGGAACGCTGCGCGAGCAACTGAGTTATCCGAATCTCGAGCGAGTTCTGAGCGATGAAGAGTCGCGGGAAGTTTTGGAGCGAGTGAACCTGACGGATCTGGAGGTTCGGTGCGGCGGCTTCGACAGAGAACTCGACTTCGAGAAGGTTTTGTCGGTCGGGGAGCGGCAGAGGCTGGCGTTCGCGCGGGTGCTGCTCAAGAATCCCCGCTATGTGCTGCTGGATGAAGCGACCAGCGCGCTGGACCGTGAGAATGAAGAGGCGTTGTATGAGCAACTCGCCTCCACGTCGGCGACAATTGTGAGCGTGACGCATCATCCGGCCCTGGTGAAGTACCATTCGCAGATTCTAGAGCTGAAGCCGGACGGCGAATGGTCGTTGTACCCGGCGTCGAAATTTCAACTGACGGAAGACCTGGTATAAGGAGGGGCCGCGGGAGCGTGGGGTGTTCGACGGCCGTGCTTCACTTCCGTCTACCGTGGCACGACGCTCAGAAGTTCTAATGGAGGTTCGGTGCGGACGCTTCGACAGCAAACTCGACTTCGAGAAGGTTTTGCTGGTCGGAGAGCGGCAGCGGCTGGCGTTCGCGCCGGTGCTGCTCAAGAATCCGCGCTATGTACTGCTGGATGAAGCGACCAGCGCGTTGGACC
>JAOAPT010000966.1 GCA_025463045.1 Candidatus Solibacter sp. | reverse complement strand
CAGCGGATTGCGATCAATACCTTCGCGAGCGTGGAATGCGAGAGCCCGCTATTCAGCATCGTGCGGCTCGAAACGCAGACCGCGCCGCTCCACGACCCCTGGTGAAAGCAGTGCGTGAACGTGCATCCCCACTGCACCAGCCGGTCGACATTCGGCGTCTGCACCTCGGGATTATTTACGCTTCCGATGGCGCGGGAGGTGAGATCGTCGGCGATCAGGAAGAGAAAGTTCGGGCGCGCCTTCCCGGCGGAGAACGCGGACCGCGCGGCCAGGCCGCCGGTCACCGCCGAGCGGATAAACTCGCGACGTTGCATGGTTACGATTGTACTTTCCCGAAGTGTACTTTCCCGAAGTGTACTTTCCCGAAGCCGCGGGAGATTCGCACTATACTGAAGCTGCATCTCAGGAGGACCAGTGGCAGAAATTTACAAGATCGTCGAAATCGTGGGGACCTCTCCCATCAGCTTTGCGGAAGCAGTCAAGGCGGCTGTCATCGAAGCGGCGAAGACCATCCGCCACATGGCGTGGTTTGAGGTGGTCGAGGAACGCGGCAGCATTGCCGATGGCGCGGTACTCGAATTTCAAGTGACCGTTAAGGTCGGCTTCAAGCTCGAACGGTAATCGCGGGCAGTTCCTCACTGCTCGGGAAATCGTGCTGCTCCCGGCCGACGGTGCCATCGTACTTCTTCGTGTTTTTAAGAGCTTCCAGTCGCGCAGTTGCTGCATCGTCAGCGCTCAGCGGCTGAAATCGGTTCTGCCGCAGTACGATCATCCAATTCATCCCGCGGCCCCGTTCGGACGGATCAACAGGGGCCGAATCGTTCTCAAACGACATGCCGTGTACCTGCCAAAGATCCAGATGGTCGGTCTGCAGCCTTCGCAAAGACTGCTCGAGCATCCGTAAGCCGAGATCCTTGTCGCGCCCGTGGGTGCAGACCTTGGTCGTCAGGAATACCTAATCGCGAAGGCCCTTCAGTGCGCTGCCCATCCACTGTTCGGTCTTCCCGCGATGGTATTCCCAGCAGTTGTCGAAGTAGGTGATGCCGCCGTCGACGGCGTAGCGGATCAAGCGAATCGCGGCTTCGTCAGTCTCGATATCGCCGATGTGAAGTCGGCCGAAGCCGAGTGCGGGAACCATCACCCTGGAGCGGCCGAAGAGACGCATCGGAATGTCGTGCGCGATATGCGCGTTCCAATGCAGGTGGATTACCGATGTTCGCTGGTTCGCAGGCAGGAAGGAAGTTCGTGCGCCCGGAGAGATTCGAACTCCCGGCCTACTGATTCGAAGTCACAAGAATTGCGCTATTGGAATCTGTCAAAGCGAAAACCTTCCCTAGTGGCCCCGTTGAGGGTTGATGTTCTTGCGGTATGAATGTTCTGGTTGGAGGAATCGAGGTTGATGCTGAACGCGAGTCGAGTTCGACCCTGCCTGCGGCGTCGAGTTCTCCACCTACGCAGTGATGCCGACGCGTGTCCAGGCGACACCTCCGGGCAACCCCATCGAAGTTCTGCGCGTACCGAAACCGGCGTGCGGGCGGTTGCGCAGCCAATATATTAATTCAATCTCTTAATCCTACTAATTTTTTCTAATAAATTCCCGACCGAATATTTCATTCTATCTCGGAATTTCCTTCACTTTCTGCCCTCCGGGTTGTATAATTTTTCCCAGTCGTAGAGGTCGACTCGATGCCAGAACCACCAATAGATGCTAAAACCGGCGCCAAACTGGCCGCCGTCATACTCCAAAAAGCCGGGCTCGTGCCGGATCTCGACACGGTGATGGATACTTTGGGGTTCGGAAGCAGTAAACCAATCGATTTCAAAGCCTATTTCGCCGCAATTATGGCCAAATTGGATGCCATTAAAAACCAGCTCAACGACGTGGAAGTCGCTGTTCAGGATGTAAGAAGAAGGCAAACCGAGATCCTGATCTCGATCACCGACGCCAAACTCCAGCAGGTCATGTCGCAATACGAGCGCGACGCCAACGTTCTGAATCAGAACTACTCCAACTGGCACTCCGCTCTGCAGGGCCTGCGCTCCACGTTGCCAGACGAGCGGGAACAGGGCGCGCGGCTGCTGTACGGAATCTACAGCGTCGAAAACATGAACTTCATCGAACAGGCGATGTTCAACATCGGCACCTACCTGCTCGGCGACAACCTGTTCAAGGGTATCCTGGGCTATATGCCGGACCTGCTGGAGGCGGCAGTTCTCCGCGCGGCTTCGGATCCCGCGTCGCGGACCTTCGCGACCGTCTGCGGGCGGCCGGTGCAGGACGCCTTCTTCGTCTTCAAGCAGTTTGGTGTGCAATATCCCGCCACCATCACGACCAGCATCCTTCCTCTGTTCAACTCCTTGCTCGTGGTTCTGCACAAGGGTATCACTCTGCTCGAAATACGTTACCGGAAGACCATCCAGGCAAACCAACTCCGCCAGCACTACGCGAACATTAATCAGGTGTGCGTCTACATAAACGACTTCTGGAACCACAACACGAACAGCGGCGTACTCCCAACTGCCATGCGCCGGGCATACGCCGCAGTGGGCCCGTGCACGGTGGATCGGGAACTCCGAGGGTGGCCGTGGACCTCTATGGAGGCGATTCACCCCAATCCGAACGTCGATGGAGGCGCATCCAAATACCCATTCCAGGCGGATCTCGACAAGTGGGTCACGGTTATGCCAGTTGGGGGTTCGCTACCGCCAACCTGGCATCTGGAGCACACGGTATCGATGGTGCCTCCCGACTGGGACTTCGCCCAGACCGTTTCGACGGTCATGTTTTACCAATCCGGCGAGCCTGACGGCAGCGCCTGGGTGTCTTACTTGAGGGGCGACCATACAGGGCACCCTTTCAACAAACCGTTTCATTGTCAGATTCCGGCATCCTGGGAACTCTTCGGCCAGATATACCCACCAACCGACTTGACCAATCTCGGAACATCGCTGGCCGAAGTCGGGCTGTTGACGCCACCGGCGGCCGCTCACACGGCGGGTTGACCAAAAGCTCGCGCGGCCCGGGAGCACGCGGCCCGACCTGCGGTCGCCGACGCGACCGCTAACGTGCACGGGCAGACTGGCCCCAGAGGGGGCAGGATGCGCAGCGGGGAAGTGACCGTCGAAATCGCTAGCGCATGGGCGTCCCTTGTAAGGGCACCAACCCGCGGCCGCTTGATCCCACCAGGCCGGTGGGCGACATTACCAGCGCGTGGGATACACTGCGCGAACGCTGCAATGTTCAGTGCCGGTTACATGATCTCAGACACACGGCCACAACAAAGATGGCTGAGGTGGGCACTCCTGAGAGCACCAGGCTTACGATCATGGTGTGGTGCGCCCGGAGAGATTCGAACTCCCGACCTACTGATTCGAAGTCAGCCACTCTATCCAACTGAGCTACGGGCGCACACCAGTCCGATTTTACCAGGAACTAGGCTTCCGCGATCACGGGATTCACCAGTTCGCCGATTCCTTGCACCTGGACCGCGGCCGTATCGCCCGGCCGCAGCCACCGCGGCGGCTTCTGCGCGAATCCGACACCCGCGGGCGTCCCCGTCGAAATGATGTCGCCGGGCTCCAGCGTCATCACGCTCGACAGATACGCGATCAGCTCCGGGACTCCGAAGATCATATTGCTGGTGCTCGAATCCTGCATCACTTCGCCGTTCAGCGTCAGCGAGATCTTAAGCGCGCCGGGGTCCGGGATTTCTTCGTCCGTGACAATCCACGGACCCATCG
>JAOAPT010000950.1 GCA_025463045.1 Candidatus Solibacter sp. | reverse complement strand
GCGTGTAATTCTTCGCCGAAAACCAGTGGGCGCTTTGCATCGTCATGAACCTGCCGCCCTGGTTGTCGGCCGCGGTCGGCTCGATCGTCGCCGCATCGATTGTCTCAAATGCGGGACGAGGCGCCGTCGACTGCGCCACCACGCCACCGGCTGCGACTCGTGCTTACTCCCATACTCCTACCGCTACCAGGGCATTATCCCCGATCAGAGGCGCGCGCGCAGCGGGGCTCAGCGATTCGCCGGTGCGGCCACCCCGCGCTGCGCAATCACGTTCGCGTAGTATTCCTCGCGATCCAGCAGCGGAGTCATATCGTCGATCGGCGCCGATTCGATTGAACCATCCGCACGGCGAATCGACGCAGCTCGCGGTTCCACCCACTGTGCCTCGTCGAGCGCTACCGTCGCCAACACCGGACCGTCTGCACGCAGCGCCCATTCGAGCCCCATTTCGAAATCCGCGCCCTCGATCCGCATCGCTGTCAACCCGTACGCCTCCGCGATCCGGTCCATCCTGGGGAAGGAAATCCCATTCTCCGGACCTTCCCCGATGCGCCGCCCAAAGAAGTTCTGCTGCGTCTCGCGCATCGATCCATAGCCGCCGTTCTCGTACACAAAAATCTTGATCGGCATGCGATTGTGGACGATCGTCTGCAGTTCCTGAATATTCAAATTCACGCTGCCGTCACCCGCCAGGCAGATCACGCGTTTCCCGTCGCGCGCCGCCGCCACCCCGATCGCCGCCGGAAGATCGTACCCCATCGCGCCGCAGCCGAGACTGCAGATCAGGCGCTGCCCCGGACGGATCACTGCCGCCTGAAACGCCGTCCACCGCGCCAGGCCGTTAGCGCAAACCACCGCGTCGTCATCCGCCAGTCGTGCGAACAGGCTCTCCACAAAATGATAAGGATTGATCCGCCCCGCCCGCACCGCCCTCAACCGCGGCGGAACCACCGGATAGCGCTCGACCTTCGCCCGGCACCACGCGACCCACTCCGAGTGCCTGCCGCCCATCCCTCCGGCCGCATCGAGCGCCCGCTCGAGCCCCGCCAGGAAACGGCCCGCGTCGCAAGCCACCGCCATGTGCGGACTGACCGTCGGCTTGCTCAGTTCCGCGGGGTCGATGTCCACCACGATTCGATAAGCGTTGCGCGCGAAACTCTGCCAGTTGTAACCGATCTGCCGGACGGCGAGGCGGCTGCCCACGCAGAGGAGTACGTCGGCATTCTGCACCGTGAAATTGCCCGCGCGATCGCCCATCGTGCCGAACCGTCCGCAGTAAAGCGGATCGTCGTTGGGCACCATATCAACCGCCCCTGGAGCCGGCACAATCGGAATCCCCAGTTTCGCCGCCACTCGACCCGCGAGTTCCACGGCGCCCGCCCACCGCACACCCGCGCCGAGCGCCAGCACCGGCCTCTCCGCCGTGCGCAGGCGCTCCACGATCTCCGCCCATTGCGGCTCGTCTGCCCAAGACTCTTCGACCGGTTCCGGGTCGAAGCCCGCCATCCGCTCGGGGTCGACCATGCTCCCCTGAACGTCGAGCGGGATATCCAGCCAGCTCGGTCCTGGCCGCCCTGTGGTCGCCAGGTAAAGTGCCTTTTCGAGATGATAGTGGATCGACTCAGGCTTTGTAACTTGAACCGCGTACTTAGTAATCGGCGCGGCCATAGCTACTAAGTCGGCCTCTTGATCGCCAAGTTGTCGCAGTCCGGGAACGTCATGCGAACTCCGGCAGGTCGCGCGCTTTACCTGTCCGGAAATCACCAGCATCGGCGCCGAGTCGGTCCACGCCCCGAAGACGCCGGTGAGTGCGTTGATCCCGCCCGGACCGGCTGTTACCTGAACTACCGCGGGAATTCCGGTGATTCTCGCATACGCTTCGGCCGCCATGGCGGACGCCTGTTCGTGATGATTGAAGATGCAGCGCAACCCGGGATGATGTCCCAGGGAATCGTTCAAGTGCATGGCCATTCCGCCGGTTATCATGAACACCTGACGGACGTTGTGGGCGGCTAGCCACCCTGCTACATAGTCGGAAAGTTTGGTATGGTGCCGCACCACACAAGTATAGTGGTGCCGCTGCGCACTGTGGGTTTTCCTAATTGATATTAACCAGTACCGTTGTCTTTCGTACTATCAGAAGGTGTTGCGAACGGCTACCCCGAGTCGCTACAATGCCGGAAACTATGCGCTCGCGACTATTTACCGGCACCGCCGCTTTTGGCCTTCTGCTGACTTCCGCCAGCGGGCAAACTCCCGCGCCTGCCGAGAACGATCCCATCAAGACGCTGGTCTCCCGACTCGATCTGCAGCGCTACAAAGCGACGATCCGCGGGCTTACTAAGTTCGGCGACCGACGACAGGGCACGGACCGCAATCGCGCGGCCATCAACTGGATCGAAGCCGAACTCAAGAGCTACGGCTGTACCAACACCGAGCGCATTCACTACACCTACGAACCGCCCGCCGCCGGCGCGGGACGCGGAGGGGCAGGGCGCGGCGGTGGACGTGGGGGACGAGGTGGCGCGCCCGGCGGTGCTCGCCTCCGCGGCGAACTCGCACCCACCGCCGTCAATAACGATCCCGATCTTCAGCCCGACTCGCGCCTTCGCGAACTAAACTCGCAGCCCTCCACGCCCGGTCCCCGGGAAGAAGTCTTCTGCACCAAAATTGGCGCCACCCATCCGGAAGAGATGTACATCGTCGGCGCCCACATGGACGGCATCGGTTGGGGCGAAGGCGCCAACGACGATGGCTCGGGCACCGCGCTCGTCATGGAACTCGCGCGCGTCTTCAATAGTCCCGACGTGGTGACCGACCGCTCCATCCGCTTCGCTCTTTGGAACAACGAAGAGACCGGTTTGAACGGCGCGCGCGCCTATGCCGACCAGCGCAAAGATCTGCAAGGCAAGGAAGACCCGCCCGGATCGGGAAAGTATCCCGAACCCAAATGGCTCGGCATGATCCAGCACGACATGATGATGTTCGATCACGGCATGCCCGGCAAGGATGGCCGCGTGAGCGATCGCCAGCGCCCCGAGGCCGACATCAACATCGAATTCCAGACGACGTCGAAACTCGCCTCACAGGCGGCGACCCTGGCCTGGGCCTTCGCCGCTGCAAATGAAAAGTACGCCACCGATTATCCGGCGATCGTCGGCAATCACATGACGAATACCGACTCCACGCCGTTCATGGACCTGACGCCCTCCCTCAGCCTCCGCGAACTCGAGCGCGGCTCGCAGATCGGCGCCGGCTGGGATCCCACGCACCACCAGCCGACCGACGTTTTTTCGCACTTCTCCGAAGGCGATTTCCGCCTCGGCCTGAACGCCACTCAAACCACTCTCGGGGCGATCGCCGCCCTCACCGGTGCGAAAGTGCAGTAAGGGACCGGCGGCCAGGCGTGTCATTCCCACGATCGCGCGGCGCGGCATCGCCAAGCGCCTCCGAAAACTCGCCGGATCGCGCTGAACCCGAGATCGCGCCCCGCCTATTCACGTCGATGACGCTATCGCCCCGTCTTTTCCCGATACACATCCGCATCCGTGCGCGCCAGCAACTCCGAAGTCCAGCTGATTCCGCAACCCGAGAAGGCGAACACCGCGACGCCGCTGACGGCGCTCTACACCTCCACCATCAACATCGACAAGAACATTTTCGCGCCGCGCATCGGCGTGGCGTGGGAACTCGGCAAGGGCACCGTGCTCCGCGGCGGCTACGGCATTTTCTACGCGAAGACGGCCAACAGCACTTTCTCCTTCTCGACCCTCGTGACCGTCGCAGCCGGAGAGCCCGTCACGGGCACGATCAGCGGCAACCCCGCAGGCGCCATCGCCGGCGGCCCGGCCGGCGGCGCGGTGAAGAATTCCGGCACCG